>VHCW01000065.1 GCA_016871575.1 Verrucomicrobiota bacterium | reverse complement strand
TGACATCTCGCGCGTTGAGCGGCGCGGGCGGCGGCGGCAGAGTTTTTCCTTTGGGCATCTCGCCGAGCACGACGCGGAAGCCGACCCACGGCAGCGACGAATCCGGAACCCAGCCTCCACGGTTTGCCGACCGGAGCAGTTGCGTGAGCATGGAATGCCCACCGCCACGAAACACGCGAAAATCTCCCTCGCTGCGGCCCAGAGGATCGGTTTGATCGCCGCTCTCATACGGGCCATACCAGTCGAGGCACCACTCGGCGACGTTTCCGTGCATGTCATGAAGACCCCAGGCATTGGGAACCGACTGCCCCACACGCGGCAACGGCGCGCCGTCCCGCCACACATACTCGACAGGGAACTTGCCGTCCGGGAAATACAGGCTGCGCCGTCCCTGTTCTCCGAACCACTTCTGATGTCCTGCGGGCAAGGTCTCGCCCGTGTGGAAGATCGTCGTGGTGCCCGCACGACAGGCATACTCCCACTCCGCCTCCGTCGGCAGGCGATAGGGCTTGCCTTCCTTCTTCGACAGCCACTCGCAGAACGCGGTGGCTTGCGTCCATGTGACTCCGATCACCGCCTCATCGTCCGCGCCTTTGCCCTTGCGGAAATCGGCCACGAACTTCCGGAACTGTCCCAAGGTGACCTCGGTGGCGGCCATGTAGAAGGGTCGCGTGATCGTCACGCGATGCGCCGGTTTCTCATCCCAGTCCGCGCAACGAAACTCCGTGTGATGCGTGGCCATTTGGTCCTTCCCCGAGAGCGGCGGTCCATCCTGGCCCATCGTGAACGTGCCCGGCTCAATGCGCACGAGTTTTATGCCGACCGAGTTCGTGACGGATTCGGCGGCGTGCAATGCGGCCAGCGGCGTGAGCAGGAGTAAGGTGAGCAGCAAAGTGAGAGTATGTTTCATGGTTTCAGCCCTGTGATTGGAGCAATTTGGATAATCATTGAGGGAAAAGAGGGACGGCCCATTTGCCGATGGTGATGGTGTCACCGGCGGCGCAATCCTTTTGGTAGAGCGTGCAGAAGTTTCCCGTGGATGTGTGATTGAACAGGCGGATTTCCGTCAGTGCGACTTTCTTGAACCCTTGGTTCAGTAACGTTTTCGTTTGCGAATCTTTGTTGCGTTCCGTCGCAGGCGTCAGAAACCAGACCGTGCCGGCGCGGTCGCAGGTCAGCGTCTTCGTGCCGTCCATGGGGATACGAAGAAACTGCGCGCCCCGCAATGCGTCAGGCAGTTCGGCGAGAGCGTATTTGCGGTCGGCAAACAGGAGCGCACCGACGCTCAATGGCTCCGGTTTGAAACCTTCTGCCCGGAGTTTGCCCGGCGTGCTGTTGCGGAGTGGTTCACCGTCTTCGTTGTTGTTGGGGGTTGCCACGGCCTTTTTCTTTCCAGCGGCTATTCTCGGATTGATTCCCGTGGCGAAATTGATCAGCACCCGCTGACGGCTGTCTTTGGAGAATGTTCGCGCCAAAATATCAGCCTCGGTGAAGGTTGCCATGAGAATGTTTTTGTCGCGGCCGCGCTCCCAATCGTAGATAAGATAAATCGTTCCATCGGGCGCTTGTGTGCCATCGGGATAGGAAACGCTGTTGCGTTCATCAATCATCAGGCCGCCTTTCCATGTCTCGCCGTCGTCTTCTGAAAGGTAGGCGGTCAATTCGGATCGTCCGATTCGTTGGTCGAGCGGTCCGTGTTTGAGAAGAAGCAGGTTCCCGGAAAGGAGCTTGCGGAAATAAAAACGCGACGTTGCATTTGGGATGTAATCTGCGACTTCCGTCCAAGTCCGTCCGCCGTCTTTCGAGATGGACCTTCCGATGCCGTGCTCTGCTGTTCGCACGAGCATCACGAGAGAACCATCCTTGCGTTCCACAGTCATGTGTTCGTCGGCGTTCCGTCGCGCCGGCGGAATGTTCGCTGCGCCGAGCAAGGTAAAACTTTTGCCGCGGTCTTTCGAGATCATGACGCGGGCGCTGTTGTCACGTTTCCACATCGCCGCCGGCATCAGCCAGTCGCCATTCTTGAGCACAGTCGGTTTGTTGAGCATCACGCCGGGGAAAAGTGCTTTCGGTTTCGACCACTTGGGATTTTCGGCGTCGGGGTTTGCGCACGTGACAGCCATCGTGGCGCTGAGTGCGTCGCCGTCCATCCACCAGAACAGCCAGAGCTTTCCGGTCGGGTCAAGCCAAAGACACGGGTCGGAAGCGCGTTTCGGACCGTCACCGTCCGGGTCAATGACGAACTTCAGGTCGCTCCAGGTCTTGCCGTCATCGCCGCTGGTTGCCGCCACGACATAGTTGTATTTGTCCTCCCACACTTTGCCGGCATACCAAGAGGCCCAGAGGCGTCCCTTGGGCGCGCGTTCGATGGTTGGGATGCCTTGATAGTTTCGTTTGTCGGAACCGTATTCCTTGCCGGGATTGAAGATGATGGGAGGATGGACGAATCCTTGGAGCAGATCTTCCTTCTTCGGAACTGGTTCTGATTTTCGTCCGCCGGCATCGTTGACGACGCGACGCAGTGCGGAGCGTTCCGAAACCAGCCGACCGGCCAGGACATCTTGTTCGGTGAATCGCGCCATGAGGATTTGCGCGGCCCGATGACGCTCGTGATCGTAAATCACGTAGATGGTCCCATCGGGTGCTTGACAACCGTCCGGATACGATACTTGGCGCTCGTCCAGCATCAGACCGCCTTTCCACGTCTGGCCGTCGTCATCCGACAGAAACGCCATCAGACATGTTCGCCCCGTCCGGGTTGGCTCATCAATGCGACCGTGTTTCACCAACAATAACCTGCCGGAATGCAGCTTTGTGAGGAAATGACGGGACACATCATGTTTGATGAATGGGTGCGGCTTCGCGGGCGACCATGTCCGTCCATCATCCTCCGAGAAAGCCTCATAGGGGCCGTCCTTCGTGCGCGTCAGCAACCAGAGTCGCCCATCGCGACGTTCCACCACGTTGTATTCGTCGAACTCGCGGACTTCGGGCGGCACGAGCAACGGGCCACCCATCTTGAAAGTTCGTCCTTGGTCATCGGACAACAGCGGGTGCGACGGGTGTGCCAAATCCCTTTCCTTCCACCAATTTCCGGTTGGCCATAACCACCGGCCGGACCGCAGCACGATGGGTTTGTTGAAGTTGTTCAGATTGCGGGCGATCAAACGCGGTTGGGTCCACGTTGGATTTTCGTCATCTGGATTGGCGGTGGTCATTACCCACATCTGGGTGTCGCCTTCACGAAGTCCTTTCGGGTAGAGATTGACCATCAGCCAGAGCCGTCCTTGCGGGTCAACCCAGATGCCGGGTTCCGAGGCGCGGAACGGCGGATCAATCACCAGTTTCAAGTCCGACCACGTGTCGCCGTCATCCCCGCTGGTGGCGAGCATGATATAGTTTTCCGGCCCCTCGCCCTTGCCGCCGCCGTACCACGTTGCCCAAATCCGACCGCCCGGCGCGCGCGCGACACTGGGAATTCCTTGAAACTCGCGGTCCTTGTCGGCGTACTCCTTGCCGGGTTTGAAATTCAACACAGCCGGGAAAGGTTCGGATGAGCCATTCGTCACAACCGCCGCCAGTGCATCCTTGGCTGGCGATGGTTCTGCCGAGATTGCGCGTGCGAACGAAACACAGCCAATCAACGATAGTACAACAGCACTGGCTGCTCTCAGATTCATTTCGTTTTTACTTTCTTGGGGCTTTTCGGAGGTGCCGAACTGGATACGAAGACCGGCACGGCCCATTTGCCGATGGTGATGGTGTCACCGGCGACGCAGTCCTTTTGATAGAGCGTGCAGAAGTTGCCTGTGGATGAGGGATTGAACAGACGGATTTCCGGCAGAGCGACTTTCTTGAATCCTTGATTCAGCAGCGTTTTCGTTTGCGAATCTCTGTTGCGCTCCGGCGCAGGAGTCAGAAACCAGACCGTGCCGGCGCGGTCGCAGGTCAGCGTCTTCGTGCCCTCCAAAGGAACACGAAGAAACTGCGCGCCCCGCAACGCGTCCGGCACTTCCGCCACAACGTATTTCCGGTCGGTGAACAGCAAAGCGCCGATGCGCAGCGATTCAAGTTGAAATCCATCCGCGCTGAATTTTCCGGGCGATTTTCGACGAAGCGGCTCGCCATCGGAGTTTGGATTGACTGCTTTCGGCGCGGTTTTCGGTTTCTCTTGGCCGCCGGAGGCTTGGCTGACGAGTTGGCGCAACCGGACCGCGCCGCTTACGTCATTGCCGGCGGCGACGTCTTCCTCGCGGAAGGTTGCCATCAGAATGTGACGGTCGCCGGTGCGGCTGTAATCGTAGATAATGCGGATCAAACCGTCGGGAGTCTGCTGGCCGTCGGGGTAAGAGACGCCGGTGCGTTCATCGAGCAGCAAGCCGCCACCCCACGTTTTGCCGTCGTCTTTGGAAATGAACGCCATGAGATGCGAGCGACCGGTTCGTTCGGTCATCGGGCCGTGCTTGACCAGCAGGAGATCGCCGGACTTGAGACGCGTGATGAAGAATCGCGCGCTGGGGTGTGGGATGGACGACGGCGTCAGTTCCGGCCAAGTCTTGCCGTGGTCAGTGGAGACGCTTTCGCCGATGCCATAACGAGTCCGCACCAACATCCATAGGCTTCCGTCTCGCCGCTCCACCACCATGTGTTCGTCAAAGTTCCGATCTGTAACGGGTACAAGGGCCGCGCCCCGCAATTTGAAGGATCCGCCCCCATCACGCGAAGCATACACCCCGGCGCTCTTTGCTTGAGGGTCTTTGTTGACGCGCGCCACCCAATCACTGATTGGCCAAAGCCAATCGCGATTCTTCAGCACTGTCGGTTTGCACATCATGACACCGGGCGCGATATGGCGTGGGGCGCTCCATTGGGTATTGCCATCATTCCCGTCCTTGGCCGTCATCACCCAAGTTTGGGCGTTGTCCTTGCCTTTGAGTTCGATAGTGCTCCCGTCGTGACAGAGGACTTTGCCGTCATCCGCGATGGCGAAGATAAACCAAAGCTTGCCGTCGGGCGCCATCCAGAGTTCGGGATCGTACGCCCGTAGCGGTCCGCCGGCGTCGGGGTCCACGACGAGCATTTCTTTCCATGTCTTGCCGTCATCGCCGCTGGTGCTGAGGACGACGTAATTGTTGTGGTCTTCGCCGGGCGTCACGCCGGCATACCACGTGGCCCACAATCGTCCTTTGGGCGAGACCGCCATGCTGGGGATGCCTTGAAAGGCGCGATTGGTGACGGCGTGCAGTGCTTGCGGCTGGCCGACATATTGCGGCGGTTTCAGGGAGGCGGTGTCGCCAGCTTCTGCGCACCATCCTGAAAAAGAGCCGGCGAATAGTCCCAAAGCGATCAACCGATACATTGCGATCATGTTATTTTTCCTTTCCGATTGCCACGTGTAGTTTGAGTAGCGCCAACATCAGGTCGTCGCCGCGGGTGGCGCTGTCGTAGTTTTGTCGTGTCGCCTTGTCGTTGGCGGCCATGATCTTTGGCAATGGCGACATTGTGTCGAGAAACAACCGAATCGCGTCGCGCCCAAATCGGTCGCCTTGTTTCAAGTAACGGCCGTCGTTTGTCAGTTTGTAGGCGCGAACTATGAGTTCAATCGCATCGGCCATCGTGCCCGGCAACATTCGCGGCGGGTACGACAGCGCGTCGTCGCGCAGATACAGCGCAGCGCCTTTGAGTGCCAGCGCCCGCGCATCGTTGTCGCCGGCCGCTGCGTCGTATTCGAGCAGCCGCAGCGCCATGGCGGCGGTCGAGTGTGACGACCAGAGGCTGCTGTATCCGGGGCGCTTGTTGATGCCGGGTTTCAATGTCGTGACATCCGCGAAGATGACGTAACCGCGGTCGGTTGTGAGTGGATGATCAAGTTTCTTCACGACAGCGTTGCGGAAACTATCACGCAATTCGAGCACCCGACGGCGGAGCGGACTGTCCGGCAATTTCCCGGCCACTTCGTGCAACAGCGCGAGGTTCAGCGCGTGTTGCAAGACCCAGAGTTCATTGCTCTTGTCGTCGGTGCCGACGCGCGAGCCGACTGCGCCAGAGGGTTTGCGGCGTTTCAAGGTGTTGGAGATAATCGAGTCAATGGCGCGAAGCATCTCGGTTCGGAACGCCTCGTCGTGGCTATGTTCGTAGGCGAGCGCCCAGTGGCGCGTCATCTGTCCGATCAGGCGCGGAAACTCCGCTCCTGTTCGCGCGACATTTGGGAATCCATCGAGCATTGCGTGTCGGTTCCAAAGCGACTTCTCATGGTCATAGATTTGATATGTCCATTCGCCCAGAGCGAAGCGTTGAATGGCCTTTACCACGTCCGTGCCCATCCGGAAACAGCGGTCGAAATGGGGCCATGGCGTGTACCAGAGTTCGTGGATGCGTCCGTTGCCGGAGGGAGCAAATGCGACGTTGCCGGGCAGATACCAACCGAGATGTTCGCCCCAGCACATCAAGCCGGTGTTGGGGTCTTGGCAATTGAGCCAGAAATAGCGCAGCGCATCATCGGCGGCTTGCGCGTATTTCGGCGCGCCCGTCATGTCGCTCAACAGATACAGAAGACTGTAGAGAAATTCGTCCTGACCGACGTTGGCGCTGTCATACATTCGCTCGTCTTTTGCGCGGCCAGCGGCAAAAAAGGCGGGAAGATTGTGATTCTTGCCGTTGTCGGACGGTTTGGGTCTTGCCACGGGGACACCGACTTTCACCACTCGTTCGATTTCCTTGAAATGAAACAGGTCATGCGTCTCGCGATTCATCATCGTGGCGAATAATGGAGACGGCTGCTCACCCCAGCGACCACGTCCTTTGTCCATCATTGTGTCGGCGTAGGCTCTGACCGTGTCCAAATACGAAACATTCTCAGTTGCCGCAGAGCTGCAACAGATTCCGAGTGCGAGAAACGCCAATGCCATCTTCATCGGAGAAACTCGACCAAGCCTTTCATGGCAACGAACGACATCGCCAACGAAAAAAAGAAGGCGACAATCATGCACGCATTGAGCAATAAACCGGCCCGGTGCTCGCCCATCAGCGAGCGTTTGTTGACCAGCACAAAGAACACGCCGATGACCAGCGGCAACACGAACACCTGCGACACTTGCGTGGCAATCTGCGCCGGAATCGGGTTGGCCCCTAGGACCGGCACGGCCAAGCCCAACACGCACGCCACGCCGGCAAGGATGCGGAACAACGCCGAGCGGCTGTCAAACTCGCCTTTGCGGTAGTCGCTAACCAATAATGGCGCCACCATGCAGATGGGGAACACCGACGACAATCCCGCGCTCAATGTTCCCACCAGAAACAACGCAACAGCATATTTCCCGGCCACGGGCGTCAGCGTGTGCACCATGTCGAGCACTTGATTGATTTGCAGGCCGCGACTGAACAGCGCGCCCGCCGCGCACGCCATGACTGAGCCACTGACAATGAACATCAGCGCGGCTCCCGTGAACGCATCCAGCGACTGTTGGCGGAGATTACTGCGCGTCCAGCCTTTCGCCTTGAGCAACAACGGGCGAGTGACAAATGTGGGCGCGGCCATCGTGGTGCCCACGAAAGCCGCCACCATCAGATGCGCGCCCGGAACGTTGGGGATCGTCGGGACAAATCCGCGGGCGACTTGTCCGGCCGTCGGCAACACGATGAACATCGAAACGATGAACGAAAGAGCGAGAATGGTGACAAAGAACACCAGCACCTTCTCAAAGAACGAATACCCGCCATGCCACAACATCCCATACATCACCGCCATCACGGCCACCGCAATTCCCAACACCGGCCAGTAGGCATTTCCATTGAGAGATGGAATGAACAACCGCACGGTTTCGTACAGAGCAGCCGAGGAAAGGCCCACCAGCCCCGAAAGACAGCACCATTGACCTGTGACCACACCAATAACCATGAGAATCGCCAGCCATTTCCCGCCGGGCAGATGGCGGCGGCATGCGTGGACAGCCGTGTCACCGGTGACCAGCGCGTAGCGCCCCGCCGCCTCCATCAGCACCCACGAAAACAAACAACTCAGCGCCAGCACCCAGAGCAGTTGCATGCCAAATTGGCTACCGGCCTTGGCCATCGAAGTAACGCTGCCGGTGCCCACAGTGTAGCCGATGGCGAAAATACCGGGACCGACAGCCAGCAGGAGTTTGATGATTCTGTTCATGTGTTCCGCGCTCGTGTTTAGCGAACAACGCGACCGGAGGCGCTCCCGGCCATGAGCGTCTCGACTTCGGCGCGGCTGACAAAATTAAAATCGCCCTCGATGGAATGTGCGAGGCAGGAAGCGGCCACAGCAAAACGAATGGCGGCAGCCGGTGAGGCGAGTTCTGGCGTGTTCAGAGCAAAAATCAATCCTGCCGCAAAACTGTCGCCGCCGCCGACCCGATCCACAATATTCCGAATCTCGTAGGGCGAATATCTCCCGTCTGACTCCGGCGCGAAATACGCTTTGCCGGTGGCCGCGTCGTAGAGCGTCGCACCCCAGTTGTTGTGCGAGGCGGAGATGCTTTCGCGCAACGTGATGGCGACCCTGGAAATGTTCGGGAACTGGCGTGTCACTTCCTGCGCGACCTGGGGGTACCGGTCAATGGCGAGATGGCCGCCATGAATGTCGCTGCCCTCGGCGTGGATGCCGAGCACATCCGAGGCGTCTTCCTCATTGGCAATGGCGAGGTCAACGTGCGGCAGGATTTGAGTCATGCAACGGCGGGCGAGCGCGGTGGATTTCGTTCCCGGCTCCCACTGCCAGAGTTTCTTGCGGAAATTAAGGTCGCACGAAACCGTCACACCGTCGGCCTTGGCCGCGCGCACGGCGGCCAATGTGGACTCGAACGCGATTGGCGACAGCGCGGGCGTGATGCCGGTCACATGCAGCCAACCGGCATCGGCAAGAATCTGTTTCCAGTCGAACTGCGCTACCGATGTCGTGGCAATGGCACTGTGGCTGCGATCATAGACCACGTTGCTCGGACGTTGGTTTGCGCCTTTTTCCACGAAATAAAGTCCAAGACGCCCCTGCTTGGTGCGCACGATGCGGGAGGTGTCAACGCCGACGCCGCGCAACGTCTGAACGCAGGCGTCGCCGAGCACATTGGACGGAAGCGCCGTCACAAAGCTCACCGGCGCGCCGAAGATGGCAAGCGAGGCGGCGACGTTGGCTTCCGCGCCGCCGAAGGTCAATTCGAGCATCCCCGGCATGCTTTGCGCGAAGCGCTTGTATCCTTCCGGGCAAAGCCGTCCCATGATTTCGCCGAACGTGACAACCTGTTTCATTGGTTCTTTTCTCCGTTGCGAATGCGATGAATGATTTCCACGGCTTGCCGTGCGTTCTCGGTGATCTGCTGCCAGTTGCCTTGTTGAATCAAATCGCGCGGGGCAAGCCACGATCCGCCGACAGCCGGGATGATTGAATCGGCGAGATACGTTTCCAAGTGACGCGCCTCCAGACCGCCCAGCGGAATGAAGCGCAACCCGAGATGCGCGTAAGGCGCGGCCATGCTCTTCAAGTACTTCAGGCCACCGGAAGGCTCGGCAGGGAAAAACTTCAACACCCGGCAACCCAATTCCAATGCCTGCTCAATGTCGGACGGCGTCGCCACTCCCGGCGCAAACGGCAGCCCCGCCTCCTGCGCGGCGCGCACGACGCGCGGGTTCATCCCCGGCGCGACGCCGAACGCCGCGCCCGCCACCACAACGTCCGCGACCTGCGCAGGCGTGAGAATGGTGCCGATTCCGATCAGTACTTGTGGCGTCTCAGCTTTGATCCGCTTGAGCGCGTCAATCGCCGCCGGTGTGCGCAAGGTCAGTTCGATGCAGTCCACGCCCCCGGCAAGCAGGGCGCGGGAGAGGGGAGCGGCGTCTTGCGGATCGTCAACGGTCAGCACGGCGACGACACCGGCCTGTTGGATGCGCACAGTCAGTTCTTGTGTGAATGAGGTGTTGTTCATGATTGTGATGGGTGACGCAGTTCGGCAATGAGAGCCGACATCGCCTCGGTGAGAGGCGCTGAGTTGGTTTTCGGGAGGGGTTTATCTCGACGACGAGCGTCATACGCTTCGAGCGCGGCGGTCATGCTGGTTTGCATGTGACGCTCCAGATACCGCTGCGCGAGAGTGGAGTTGCGTTGCCGGACGGCGCGGGCCACGCGGGCGTGGTGCAACCAGACCCACGACACATGATGAAGGTCTCGCCGGTGACTCCGGCAGCCGAACACGGTGCTCAACAACTGGACGTCGCCGAAAATCGCCAGCGCGCGACGGTTCTCGCCCGCCTTCAACAGCAGGAGATGAAACGCGAGGTCGGCATTGAGATAACGGCGCAGCGCCTTGCCGGTCATCAGTTCCGCCTTGGACCGGCGGAAATCGCGGATGGCCTCGCGCATCTGGTCACAAAGCTTCTGGAGTTCGATGATCTGGGCGGGTTTCATCCGCTGCGTGGCCTTCCGCACTGCAAAAAGCTCGATGGCCATCCGCACTTCGTAAGCCTCCATGATTTCCGCCCGCTCCGGCATCGTCACAAACGTCCCGCTGGACGCGACCTGCGTGATGACGCCCTCCTTTTCCATTTGACGGATCGCTTCGCGCACCGGCGTCCGGCTCATGCCGAGGTCCTCGGCAATCCGCGTTTCGGAGATCTTTGCCCCCGCCGTCAACGCTCCCGTCCAGAGTTGCTCCTGCAAATGCTGGTAGGCGCGTTGGGCGAGCTTGGATGTGGTATTCTGGCGCACGCAACCTGTATACCGGTTGTCGGTGCGATCCGTCAAGCCTTTCGGGCAAGCTGACCTTCTGCGCGCCGATTAATCGCCGTGGGTCAATGGCCGCAACAGCCCTGGCCGTGGTCTTCCGGCTTCTCGTCACAGCAGCCATGCGAGTGGCTGCCGCAACAACCCTGGCCGCAACCGGCGAGTTCTTCCTCGGTTGCCTCTCTCACGCCGGTGATCTCGACGTCAAACGTGAGGTCAACGTCGGCAAGGGGATGATTGGCGTCGAGCGTGACGTGTGAGTCAGTGACTTGCGTGACGAGGAGCGGAACCGGGCTGGCTTGGGAACGGAACTTGTCGCCCACCTTGATTTCTTGCGTGGGGAGACGTTCCTTGGTGACCTCGAAAACGAGTTGTGGATTGCGGATCCCGTAGCCATCGGCGGCCTTGACGAGCAGACGTTTCTTGTCGCCGAGATTGAGTTGGCTGAGTTGGGATTCGAGGCCGGGGATGATCTGGCCTTTGCCCTCGATGAATGTCAAGGGATCGCGCCCTGCCGACGAGTCGAGAGTCTCGCCTCTCGGGTCGGTCAGCGTGTAATGGAATGAAATGGCTCGTGTCGTCATGTTGTCCTTTCGTAAACGGCGCGCACCATACGCGCATTCGGCGTGTCTGTCCAGCGGCAGAAAGTGGTTGAACGACGCGAAGACTGCGCGTAGATTGCGCACCCATATGAAGCCAAAACAAAAAGATCCCGTTCCCGCAACCAAAGACGCGAAAGCTCCCGCCACCGGCGCAAAGGGCTGGCTCGGTTATCGCCCGGAAATCAAGGTGCTCGACTGCACAATCCGTGACGGCGGCTTGATGAATGACCACCGGTTTACTGACGAGTTTGTCCGCGCCGTGTATGAAGCCGACGTGGCCGCCGGGGTGGATTACATGGAGATGGGGTACAAGGCTTCCAAAAAGATTTTTCGCCGCGAGGAACATGGCACATGGAAGTTTTCCGACGAGGCCGACATCCGCAGGATCATCGGCGACAAGAAACGGACGGGAACGAAGATTTCCGTCATGGCCGACGCCGAACGCACTGATTACCACGAGGACATTCTCCCGAAGAAGGAGAGCGTGCTGGACATGATCCGCGTGGCGACCTACATCCACCAGATTCCCGCGGCGATCGACATGATCAAGGATGCGCACGACAAAGGCTACGAGACAACCGTCAACCTGATGGCGGTCACTGCCGTGCCGGACTCCGAGCTGGGCGGCGCCTTGGAGACGCTGGTCAACTCGGAGGCGAGCACACTGTACGTCGTGGACAGTTTCGGCAACATGTACAGCGAACAGATTCGCGCTCTTGTTAAGAAGTTTCAACACTATGCAAAGCCGGCGGGCAAACAGTTGGGCATTCATACGCACAACAACATGCAACTGGGATTTGCGAACACGATTGAAGCCATCGTCCTCGGCGCAAACTATGTTGACGCCAGCATCTGCGGCCTCGGTCGCGGCGCCGGCAACTGTCCGATGGAATTGATCCTGAGTTTCCTGCACAACCCGAAGTTCAAACTCCGCCCGATCCTGCATTGCATCCAGCACACTGTTGAGCCGTTGCGCGAGAAGGTGCGCTGGGGCTTTGCGATCCCCTACATGCTCACGGGTTGCCTGAACCGCCATCCCAAGACCGCCATGGATTTCATGGAAGGCGACGACTACGAAAACATCGTCCGCTTCTACGACGACGTCATCGCCGACCAGTAGGATCATGAGACGGGACCAATGGCAGGCGTTCAAACGCGCAGCCAAGCGGCAGGGCAACGGTCCCATTCCGCTCGCGTTGATCGTTGACAGCCCGTGGATGCCGGGGCATCTCGGCGTCGGCCATCTCGATTACTACTTTGATCCGGAAGTGTGGTTTCAGTCGAACCGGAAAATCATGCAGGAATTTCCCGACGTGATTTTCTTTCCATCATGGTGGGCCGAATGCGGCATGGCGGCGGAACCATCTGCGCTTGGCGTTCGCATCCGTTTCTGGAAGAACCAGACGCCGAGCGAGGAACGCATCCCATTCCGCCTCGATGACCTCGACCAACTCTCGCAACCCGACCCGCACACTGATGGTTTTATGCCGTTGATTCTGCATCGGTACGAGCGGATGACACAGCGGATCTTGGACGCCGGCTACACCATTCCCGTCGTGGCGGCGCGTGGGCCGGTTTGCACGGCATCGTTCTTCCGCGGCGTGACCGACTTGATGATGGATGTCGTCGAATCACCGGAGCGCGTCACGAAGTTGCTGGACATCACGACGCAGTTGACGATTGACTGGCTCAAGGCGCAGGCGGAAGTGATCGGGACGAGTGTCGAGGGATTCCTGCTCCTTGATGACATCGTCGGATTTTTCGGTCACGAACATTACGAGCAGTTCGCGCATCCGTATCTGAAGCGTATTTGCGATGCGTTCCCCGCCGACTGGGTCAAGGTCTATCACAATGATGCGAGCGTCACCGCCTGTCTCGAATTGCTCCCTGACGCGGGATTCGATGTCTTGAACTGGGGCAAGCAACTTTCTGTTGACGAAGCCGCTCGCCGGGTTGGCGGGCGAATGACGCTGATGGGCAATGTGAACCCCCTCGAAATCGGGGTGCGCGGCACGCCCGGCGAAGTTGCTTCCGCCACGCGGGAAGTGCTGCAAAAGGCCAGCCGACATCCGCTGATTCTGTCCGTCGGCGGCGGCGTCAGCATGGGGATGCCGGCCGCCAACATCCGCGCGATGGCCGCCGCGCTCGCCGAGTTCAACAAATAGTCGGCACGACGATTTTGAGGAAACACGCCCGCCCGCCGCCGGGCACGATTGTATAATCGCCCATGGCCGCCGGGAGCAGGGCGAATTCGCCGGGGCGCAGACGCTCTCCCGAGATTTCGATTGCGCCACCGACACAGCCGACGATGTGAAAACTGGCGCCGTCGCAACAGTCTGGTCGCGGAACCCCAATGTCGAGAAGATCGGTCCGGAAAAAATCGCAGGCCACGGGAAAGCGAGTCAACGATGGCTCGACGTCGGAAAAATCAATGCTGGCCAGTGATTCCTTCACGTGCAGCGCGCGGCCGGTGCGTCCCCAATCATGGACACGATAGGTCGTGTCGGAATTCTGCTGGATTTCGACAATGACCAAGCCGGCATCAATCGCATGGAGCCGGCCGGACGGGACAAAAAACACGTCACCGGAGCGCACGGGGAAGCGGTGAACAAGGTCGGCAAGGCGCGGAGCGGTTTCAAATTGTTGAGGGGTGACGCCGTGTTTGAGTCCGGCGATCAGCTGCGCGCCGGGCGCGGCTTCGAGGATGTACCACATCTCGGTCTTTGGTTCGCCGCCGAGTTGGGCGGCGACGGTGGGCGGCGGGTGAACTTGAAGCGAAAGCCGTTCGCGGGCATCGAGGAGTTTGATGAGCAAGGGGAATCTGGCGTGCCGGCAATTGGTTCCGAGCAGTTGTGCGCCGAGTCGCTGGATGAGTTGGTGGAGCGTCTGACCTTTGAGTGGGCCATTGATGACGATGGATTGTGCATCGGGGCGGTCGCTGATTTCCCAGCTCTCGCCGATGCGTTCGCCGGTGGGGACAGGTTTCCCGTAGCGGGCGAGGGTCTGGCCGCCCCACACGCGGGGGGCAAGGATGGGAGCGAATCGGTATGGATAAAGCATGATTGCGCCTTGCAGTTGGTTTCGGTTTGCCATAGACTGCGCGCCAACAGGGAGGAATTGCAAACAGATTTTTTATGGGGAAACAACAAACTCATTTATACGGGCGCGAAATTTGGGCAGTCGTGCTGGTCGGCACAGCGTTGCTGCTGCTGCTGGCGCTGTTGTCACACGACCCGAATGATTTCGGGCACACTGCCCGGTCTGGCAGCGCGGCCATCAACAATTTCATTGGCCCCGTCGGCGCGGTGTTGAGTTTCAGCGTCTTCCAGGCGTTCGGCCTTGGCGGGTACGTGCTGATGGTGGTGCTGGCCGGGTTGGGCGTGGTCCTGCTGTTGGGGCGGGATGTCCCGTGGCGCAGCAAGGTGGGCGCGGGACTTCTGTTGGTGGCCGCGATGAGCGTGTTGTTTCATCTCATGGGATTCCCTGTCGTCACGCAAAGGAAAAACCTGCCGAGCGCCGGCGGGTTTGTCGGGTTGTTCATTGGCGATTTCTCGCAAGGTCTTGTGGGAAGGGCCGGAACAGCGATCATCTTCACGGCGTTGTACATCATCACGTTGATTGTGCTCATCAATTTGCGGCCGAGCTACTGGGTGATCATGCTGGCGGGAACCGTGCGCGACGGCTGGCGAAAGATGCTCGGCAAACCGAGCGTTGATGAGGAACTGCGCGAGAAGGAACGGGAACTGCGGCTGAAAGAACGCGAACTGGAACGCGAAGCCCGTCGGCTGGCCGATGAAGAAGACCGTCCGAAACCGGTTGAGCCGGTCATCACGGACGTGTCGCAACCGCAAAAAGGCAAACCAGAACCGGAGAAGCCCAAGACGGCGAGCTTGGCCGAGAAAATCGGCGCGGCAGCGGAAAAAGTCCTGCCAAAGAAAGAACCGTCACCGGCGGTCGATCCCCCCAAACCGCCTCCGAAACCGAAAATGGAGAAACCGGCGCCCGCGCCTCTGTCGGTCAACCCCATCCCCTCAGCGCCATATCAATTGCCGCCGTTGGATGTGTTGAATCCATCCCCGGACGCAGCGCACCGGGGCGAGACGGTCGTCGAGGATTTGAAACAGAGCGCGGAAATCCTGCGTTCGACGTTGGAAGAGTTTGGAATCGCCGTGGACGTGACGAATGTGACGAAAGGGCCGGTGGTCACGCTGTACGAACTGGTGCCGGCGGCGGGGGTGAAGGTGGAGAAAATCACGGCGCTGTCCAACAACATCGCGCTTGCGATGAAGGCCGTCACGGTCCGCATCTTGGCGCCCGTGCCGGGGAAGGGCACCGTGGGCATCGAGGTGCCGAACCCGAAATCGGCGATGGTGTTTATGCGCGACATCCTCGAATCCGACGACTGGAAGAAGGCCAAGGCGCGCATCCCGATTGCGCTTGGTCGCGACGTGGCGGGCAACATCATCATCGGCGACTTGGGCGATATGCCGCACATGTTGATCGCGGGCGCAACCGGTTCGGGCAAGACGGTCTGTGTGAACGCCATTCTGGCGAGCTTGTTGTTCAAGTTTACGCCCGACGAACTGCGCCTTGTGTTGGTGGATCCGAAAGTCGTCGAAATGCAGCAGTTCAACAACGCGCCGCACCTGGTTGTCCCGGTGGTCACCGAGGCGAAGAAGGTCACGCTGGCGTTGCGGTGGTGCATCAACGAGATGGAAAAACGTTTCCAGATCCTCGCCAAGTGCGGCGTCCGCAACATCACGGCGTTCAACAACCGCCCGAAAGCCGCCGCCAGGCCCGCCGCTGCGCCGGCGGCGACGCAGGAAGTGTTGAAGATCGAGGTGCCGCGCGACGACGAATTGATCATCCCCGACAAGCTGCCGTACATCGTCATCGTCATTGACGAGCTTGCCGACCTGATGCAACAGGCGGGAGCCGACATTGAGAACGCAGTTGCCCGTCTCGCTGCGATGTCGCGGGCGGTTGGCATCCACATGGTGCTGGCAACGCAACGCCCCAGCGTGGACGTCATCACCGGCGTCATCAAGGCCAATTTCCCGGCGCGCATCGGGTTCCAAGTGGCATCGAAGCAGGACTCGCGCGTCGTGCTCGACGCGAACGGCGCCGACAAGCTGCTTGGCAAAGGCGATATGCTGTACCTGCCGCCGGGTTCCTCGAAACTTATCCGCGCCCAGGGCGTGCTGGTGCTCGACGAAGAAATTTGCCGTCTGCTCGATTTCGTTGGGAAGCAGGGCACCGCTCAATTTGTTCCCGAGATTCACTCCAAGCTCTCGAAGAAAATGATTCTGCCGAGCGACATGAGCGAGGAGGACGCCGAGGACGAGGCGTTGGTGGAGCAATCCATTGAAGTCATCCGCCAGACCAACCGTGCCAGCGTCTCAATCCTCCAGCGGCGCCTCCGCATCGGCTACACGCGCGCCGCCAGAATCATGGATCTCCTCGAAGAGCGTGGCGTGGTTGGCCCCGGTCGCGGCGCCGAGCCGCGCGACATCCTCATTGACCTTGACGGCCAGCAACAGGCAGCCGAGGAGGACAACGAACCCGAGGAGAAATCCTAATGGCATCCATCGGTGAAATCCTGCGCAGCGCGCGGCAGAACAAGAAAGCCGCACTGGAAGATGCGTCACGCGCCACCAAGATCAAGGTTGATATTCTGGAGAAACTCGAAGCCGACGATTACAAGGGACTTGGCGCGCCGATGTACGTGAAGGGTTTCATCAAATTGTACGCTGACCATCTCGGTCTGAATGGGCGAACGATTGCCGAGGCGTATTTGGAGAGCCAAGGCGGGTTGCAGCGGCAAGGGTTGCGCCTGGAGACCCAAGCCACGCTGATGGCTGAGCGGCAAAACGAACTTCGGCTGCCGCTGGGCGCGGTGATTGCCGTGGTTGGCGGCGTGTCCGTGTTGTTGCTCGTGTGGTGGGGTGTGCGGACGTGGGAGTCGCACCGGATGACACCGTCGAAACCGGTTGTGTTGCCGCATGTCAACGTCGAGCCGGTGTACCGGCCCAAAGCCAGGATCGTTGCGGAAACGTTGGAGCCGGTTACCTCGGCGAGGTGACGGCCAGTTTTTGCCGCTCTTTCCGTCCGAGATTCTTCTCGATGTGGATGGGTTGTCCGGTGAAAGGATTCGTTTCCGTGTAGTACCTCAACGTCGAGTATGTTGACGGGGTGGGGGTGAAAACTTGCACCTGTTCGGGGTGGATGTGCAACTGGCGGCTCGCAAACCGTTTCAACTCCTGCATTTGCAGTTCGGTGCAACCGGGATGAGCGGCGATCAGATAATAGGTCAGAAATTGCCGTTTCCCCGCAGCGCGCGATAGCCCGTCGAATTGCTGCTTGAAACGGAGGAGCGCATCAACACCGGGCTTGCCCATCAGGGCGAGGACGGAATCATTGGCGTGCTCTGGAGCAATCTTCAGTTGACCGGAAACATGGTGCGTGACCAGTTCGCGGAGCTATGCGTCATCGCGCAGCATGTCATAACGGATGCCGGAAGCGACAAATGCCTTTTTGACGCCCGGCATGGCGCGCACTCGACGGAGCACCTCCACAAGGGGAGCATGGTCAATCGGCAATTGCGGGCAGACATCGGGGAAGATGCAGCGTTTGTTGGGACAAACGCCGCGCCGGAGTTTCCGGTCGCACTCGAAGCCGTACATGTTGGCCGTCGGACCGCCGATGTCATGGATGTAACCTTTGAATTCCGCGTGCGGTCACGGGATCATTGTGACGGTAGAACGCGTGAAACATTTCGGTGAATGCGACCTTGTCAGTCAGTACCGTCTCGTAACTCGGCAACTCGATACAGCCTTCGGGCTTTGTCTTGGCGATGTAAGACAGCCCGCGCACCTGCCGCGGGTCGCGTTCCTCGCGCAACGCCTTGGCAAACTCGCGTCAAACAACAACGACCGCCGGATCGTGTCATCCCAGTAATCATAATGCGGCACGGCCGCAGGCTCGCTTCGATGCCGCCCAACACAATCGGACGCGACGGTTTTGCCAGGCGGCGGATAAGGTTGGCGTAAACAATGGCCGCGCGGGAAAGGCCTGCGGCGCGTTACGCCTTGGGTGCGGGCCGCCGGCTGATCTTGGCGCGGACATCGCGGTAACCGAAATCAACAGCGGCGATTTTCTTGAACTCCGCAACAGCCTTCTCGGTGTCACCCAGCGCCTCGTACGCGCAGCCGAGGTTGTAGGTGATCTCCTTTTTGATGCTGTCCATCAGCGGAAGATCCTCGATGGCCTTGCTGTACTGGTCAATGGCGAGGTCGTGCAGCCCCAGCTCTTGAAAACACTGGCCCAGGTAGTTCAAGGAGGGAATGCGACGCTGCGGCTGGCCGACGGAACGCTGGAATTGTTCGATCGCGTTTTGGACGTCAGCGGTTTTCATGTATAAGACGCCGAGATCGTAGCGGTACATCAGATCGTTGGGATATTTCTCGACGAGACGCAGGGCGTCTTTGAGTTGCAGGGCGGCAAACTCCCGTTCGAGGTTCTCAACCTCGGCTTGGAGGGCGGTGTTGTCAGGCTGGGACTGAAGGTGCTGCTTCTTGATGGCAAGCACATCCGAGATTCGTTTTTCGCGGATGTCACTGATTTCCTTTTCCAGCGTCGGGTCGGTGCCGGCTTCGGAGGCAAAGAGAACTTCGAGGTATTCGAGCGCGCGGTCGTACTCGCCTTTTTGGCCGTACAGCTTGCCGAGTTCGCGGCGGATGACGGGACTCTCCGGGTCAGATTGAAGTTTGACAAGGTTCTCTTGAATGAGATTCTCGATCATGTCTTCGGCGCGAACCACGCGGGACTCTTGTTCCAGGGCGATGGCCTCTTGTTTGTCCTTCATGACGTCGCGATACGATTTCGCTCCATCCCACCCGCCGACTTGCATGGCGCCCTTGGCAGTGACGTCCTTGACGGCTTTCTGGGCGTCGAAGTCAGCCGGGTTGACCTGAAGGATTCGGTCGTACACTACGCGGGCGAGGTCGTGACGGGCAAGTGCGGTGTACGTGCGGGCGAGCCAGTGGGCGTTCTTCGTGTCGCGCGGGTTGATCTTGCAGTAATGTTCGAGCGTTTGCGCGGCCACTTCCGCCATGCCGGCAGTTTCAGCGGCTTCAGCCAGCAACAAAAGCGCTTGTGCGTTCTTGGGGTCTTCGGTCAAAGCCTGTTCGAGTGCCGCCATGGCCTCTGTCGGGTTCTTGCTGAGGGTGGCGCGTGCGCGCAACAGCAGCGGCTGCAGTTTGGCGCCGGTCATGGCGCGTTTGAGCGAGCCTTGGGATTCCGCGCGCTTCATCTGTACGGCGCGCAAATGTTTGCGGCCTTGGAGGAAGGCGGGTTCAAGTGTCAGGCACTGTTGCAGCATTTCGATCGCATAGTCGAAATTGTTGCGTTCGACCGCGCTGATGGCTTTCTGGTATTGCTCGTACGCAGTACGATTCAACTGGTCAAGAGTCTTCTCTGGCATAGGCCTGTTATAGCATTTCTGTTGGCGAGGGCAAGAGGTGTTTTTCGCTGGCAATGAAGACAGAGACCGACTATGCTGCCCGCCAATCGGAGTATGAGAATGAAGAAGATGCTTCTAGCGACTGCGGTTCTTGCGTGCCTGGTGGCGCGGGCGGATATGGTACAGACTCGTACCGCAGTCTATAAAGGACAGGTCACCCACGTCGAAGGCAACACGGTTTTCGTCAAGCTGGAACAAGGCGAGTTTGGCGTGCCGCTTCGCGACATTATCCGCGTTGAGGTGGACCCCCCCCCGTCGTATGAGAAGGGACTGGAGGCACTGAAGACCGGTAAACCACAGGAGGCGATAGCGGCGCTCAAGCCGCTGGTGGACCGAATGGTGGGATTGCCTGTGCCGTGGGTGATAGATTCGCTGTTGCGATTGGGCGATGCGTATCTCGAACTGAAAGACACCAAGACCGCAGCCGCAACGTTTGACAGGCTGAAGCAGTTGTATCCCAACTCACCGCAAGTGCTGGCCGTGGACGTGAAAAACGCCCATGTCCTTTTCGCGCAAAAGAAATACGATGACGTGATGAAGGTCATCGCGGCCTATCTTGAACCGCAGTTGAAGAAAGATTTCCTCCCGCCCGACCAGGAGACAATCGTGGCCGAGGCGCTCCTGTTGCGGGGCGACTGCCTGCTGGTAATGAACAAGCCGCTGGAGGCGATGGATTCGTATTTCTTGGTGGTGACGCTCTATGATTTCGATGATGCCCGCGCAGCGCAAGCCCGGTTCAAGGGCGCCAAAGTCCTCGAGCAGACCGGCAACTGGAAACGCGCCAAAGAAGAATACGAAGACCTGCTGAAAGACGCACCGGACTCGTCTTACGCCGGCGAAGCCAAAAAGCGGATCGCCGAGATCGTCAAGGCCAATCCGCAATGACCCTGTGGCAGGCCATTGTTCTCGGCCTCGTTCAGGGCTTGACCGAGTTTCTCCCGATCAGCAGCACCGCGCACCTGCGTATTGTCCCCGCGCTTGTTGGGTGGGCCGATCCCGGCGCCGCGTTTACCGCCGTCACCCAACTCGGCACACTCGCCGCTGTGCTCATCTATTTCGCGCGCGACATCGTTGCCATCACCCGCGACGCGTTGACCGGCAAAGGTAAACTCGGTTGGATGATCTGTGCGGGAACAATCCCCGTTGTTGTCCTTGGCCTCGCTTGCAAGAGCTACATCGAACATCATTGGCGCTCTCTCTACGTCATCGCAGCGGCCATGATCGGGCTGGCGTTGGTACTCGCGTTGGCTGAGTGGTTCGAGCGCCGCCGTCAGAAAATGCGCGAAATGAACGAACTTGGCTGGCTCGATGCCATCGTGGTCGGTTGTTTTCAAGCCATTGCGCTCATTCCCGGCTCCTCCCGTTCCGGCTGCACGATTGCCGGCGGATTGTTCCTCGGCATGAAACGCGACACGGCCGCCCGCTTCTCGTTTCTGCTGTCGTTGCCTGCCGTTCTTGCGGCGGGGCTGTTGGAATTGAAGGAACTCCAACACGCCGCCAACATCGGCTGGACGAACACCGTCGTGGCAACCGTGGTGGCGTTCCTCGCCGGCTACGCCTCCATCGCGTTCCTGATCGGGTATCTGCGACGGCACACGACGTGGGTGTTCATCTTTTATCGTCTGGTCGTGGGTGCGCTCTTGCTGGCCGGGCTGGCTGCTGGTAAACTTCAACCCCTATGAATTCCGTCATCAAATTTGGCACCTCCGGCTGGCGCGGCATCATTGGCGACACCGTGACTTTCGCAAACATGGAACTGGCGGCGCACGCCATCGCGCAATTTCTCAATGACAATCCGCCACCGGGCGCCCATCGCCGCCTTATCATCGGACACGACACGCGGTTTTTATCGCGCGAGTTTGCGGTGCGGTGCGCGGAGATCGTGGCGGGCTACGGGTTCGAGGCGTGGTTGACGGACCGCGATGCGCCGACGCCGGTGATTTCGCATTGCCTGCGCCTGCACAAGGCGTCGGGCGGCATCAACATCACTGCCAGCCACAATCCGCCGGAGTACAACGGCCTGAAGTTCAACGGCGCCAATGGCGCGCCGTGTTCACCGGAAGTGGCCAAGGGCATCGAGAAGAAGGCGGAGGGACTCAGTTCTCAGTTCTCCGTTCTCCGTTCTCGGTTCAAGAAGGGACAGTACAGGATTTTCAATCCGATGCCGGAGTACGTGGCGCAGTTGCGGAAGTTGATTGATTTCAAGGCGCTCAAGCGGAAACCCAAAAAAGCCGTGGCGGACTTGATGTTCGGCACGGGACGCGGCTACCTCGACGTGTTACTGGCGAAGAGCGGCTGGAAGGTGGATGCGTTGCACGGCGAATTGAATCCGCTGTTCGGCCACGGGCATCCGGAGCCGATCAAGGAAAACATGGGCGAGTTGCTGGCGCGCCTGAAGAAATCACGCGCGACAATCGGCCTCGGCCTTGATCCCGACGCGGATCGGTTTGCGGTCGTGGACAGCGACGGCACGTTTGTCAGCGCAAACGAGATTCTTGTGTTGGCTCTGTATCATCTTGTGAAGAATCGCCGGTGGACGGGTGCGGTGGTCCGCACGGTGGCGACGAGTCACCTCGTGGATGAGGTGGCGAAGATGTTTGGCGTGCCGTTGCGCGAGACGCCCGTTGGGTTCAAATACATTGGGGCGGTGATGGAGAGCGAGCCGGTCATCGTCGGCGGCGAGGAAAGCGGCGGCCTGAGTGTGAAGGGACACGTGCCTGAGAAGGACGGCATTCTGGCGTGCCTGCTGATGTGTGAGATGGTGGCATACGAGGGAAAACCGCTGAAGCGGATCCTGAAGGAGATCATGGCGCAGACGGCAATGATCCTGAGCGACCGCATCAACCTGCGTGTCACACCGCAGCGCAAGGACGAGCTGTTGAAGAAATTCGCCGCCGGTCTGAACGAATTTGCCGGGCGCAAGGTCAAAGGGAGCGTGATGGTGGACGGGTACAAGTTCTTGCTAGAGGACGGAAGTTGGGTCATGTTCCGCGCGTCCGGTACGGAACCTGTGTTCCGTTGTTATCTGGAGGGTAAAACGAAGAAACAGTTGGCGGCGTATCGCGATGCGGCGTTGGAACTGGTGAAGTAGGAGACTGACATGGTGAAAAGAATCTCAGCGTTGATTGCAGTGGGACTGCTGGTGTTGAACCTCGGTCTGGCGGCGCGCATTTACTCCGAGACGGCTGGCAAGGCCGAGAAGGAAAATCCGTACCCGCAGCTCGAGCTGTTCACGAAGGTGTTGGAGACCATCCGCAAGGATTACGTGGACAAAGACAAGGTTGGCTACAAGGAGCTGACTTACGGCGCGCTCCGCGGCATGCTCAGCTCGCTCGATCCGCACAGCCAGTTCATGGAGCCGGAAGGCTACAAGGACATGAAAGAAGACACCGAGGGCAAGTTCGGCGGCGTAGGCATCCAAATCTCCATGTCCAAGGAAGGCTTCGTCACCGTCGTCACGCCGATTGAGAACACACCGTCCGCGCGCGCCGGCATCCTGCCCGGCGACCGCATCATCAAAATCGAAGGCAAGCCGACCGACAAAATGACTTTACCGGATGTCGTCCGCCACCTTCGCGGCGACCCCGGCACGAAAGTCACGTTCACGGTTTTTCGCGCCAAGGCCAAGAACCCCGGCGAGCGCATCAAGGATTACACGGTCGAGCGCGCCATCATTCCCGTAGAGAGCGTGAGAGATGGCAAGATCCTCCAGGATGGCATCGGTTATGTCCGCATTACACAGTTCAACGAGCCGACTGCCGAGGAATTTGAGAAGGCGCTCGTCAAGCTCGAAGGGCAGGGGATGGACGCCTTGATCCTTGACTTGCGCAACAATCCCGGCGGTCTTCTCGAATCCGCCCGCAAGGTCGCCAGCAAGTTCATCCCCGGCGGCGAACTCATCGTTTCCACCGAGGGACGCGATGTCGCGAACAAGATCGTGTACCGCGCCGACCGCGGCAAGAAACGAGCCTTGCCCGTTGTCGTGCTTGTGAACAACGGCAGCGCCAGCGGCAGCGAAATCGTCGCGGGCGCCTTGCAGGACTTGAAGCGCGCCGTGATCGTCGGTGAAACGACCTTCGGCAAAGGCTCTGTCCAAAGCGTCCTCCCGTTGCCGGACGGGTCGGCCATGCGGCTGACCACCGCCAAATACTACACGCCCAGCCACAAGGTCATTCACGAACGCGGCATCACGCCCGACATCATCGTGCCGGTCAGCGCCGAGGACGAAGCGAAGCTGATGGCGCAACGCGCGCGCGCCGGGTTGCCGCCGTCGGACGACCCCGCCGAGAAGACCGAGAAGGTCGAGGAAATCGCCGACGCCCAGATTGACCGCGCGGTGGATCTGCTCAAGGGCGTGAAACTCTTCGCCGAACAAGTCAAACAAGCGAAACGCTGACGCCCGTGAATATCCTCGGCGTCGAGACCTCCTGCGACGAGACTTCCGCTGCCGTCGTCCGCGATGGCGTCGAGATCCTCTCCAACGTCGTCAGCAGCCAAGTCGAGATTCACCGACCGTACGGCGGTGTTGTCCCCGAACTGGCCTCGCGCCAACACCTCGAATTGATCCAACCCGTCATTGAACAGGCGCTGGAGCGTTCCGGTTGCGCGCTTTCCGACATTGACGCGGTCGCTGCCACATACGGCCCCGGTCTTGCCTCCTCGCTGCTCATCGGCCTTAATGCCGCCAAGGGCGTTGCGTTCGCGTTGAAGAAGCCCTTCCTCGGCATCAACCATCTCGAAGCGCATCTCTACTCGCCGCTTCTCTCCGTGCACAACTTCGACGCCCTGCCGATGATCTCGATCATCGTTTCCGGCGGCCACACCATCCTCGCTCACGTCACCGCTATCGGCAGTCACGAGATCCTCGGGCAGACCGTTGACGATGCGGCGGGGGAAGCGTTCGACAAAGTCGCCAAGCTCCTTGGCCTTCGTTATCCCGGCGGGCCCGAAGTGGACCGGCTCGCCAAAGAAGGTAATCGCGCTGCCATTCCGTTCCCGCGCTCGATGCTTGACGATCCGGGTTTCAACTTCAGCTTCAGCGGCCTGAAAACTTCCGTCCTGTACTACCTCAAGAAGAACCCCGACGCCGTCGTCGCCGACGTGTGCGCCAGTTTTCAGGAGGCCGTCGTTGACGTTCTCGTTGGCAAGACGTTGCGCGCCGCCCGGCACGCTGGTGTCCGCGCCATCAGTGCTTCCGGCGGCGTCTCCATCAACAGCCGTTTCCGAGAACGACTCGCCGCCGAGTGCCAGCGAGGCAATCTTCGACTGTTCCTGGCGTCGGCGCCGTTGTGCACTGACAATGCAGCGATGATCGCCTCACTGGCGTTTCACAAACTCCACTGTGGCACGGCAAGCGACTGGAGCCTCGACGTGGCACCCTCTATCGGTCTTGGCCGTGCGTGAGAAATTGTCGGAATTGTAATTGACGTTTCCATACTGGCTGGTATGGTGCGCGGCGTCATGCCTGTGCTTGCCCCTGAGATGCCGGCGAAGTTGGCCGAAAGCGCGTTCGAGTTGTTCGCGCGCAACGGCATCAAGAACGTCAATCTCGACCGCATCGCCGCGCATTCGGGCGTCACGAAGGGCAGTCTCTACTGGCATTTCAACTCGAAACACGACCTGCTAAAGGCCGCCTGCGAACACTACTACCAGACTTATCTCGCCTCGATTCATGAGGCTGCCGCAAAGGCCGCTGATCCGGTGAAACGATTGGAACGGGTGTTGGAATTGTCGGTGCGGACATGTCTGGTGGACGAGAAGAACCGCGTTTTCACGATGGAAGTCTGGACGATTGCTGCGCATGACGCGGCGATCCGTCGCGGCTGGCAACGCTTCTACGACGAGGTGCGGCGGGTTTACGTTAAGCTCGTCGAAGATGCTGGTGTGGACGTTGCGGATCCGGTGTGGACCGTGAACGTGATGTTGGAGATGTTCGAGGGGATCAAGCTTCGGGCAATGTTTGAACCGGAAATCTGCGCGCCTTCCGAGGCAGGGCGCATCCTGGCCGAACTGAAGGAGATACTCGGTATTCAACCCAAGTAAGGAGCAACCATGAAACAACCAATCAACCGCAGACAATTTCTGAAAACCACTGCTGCATCCGCCGTCGCGCTCAGCGCGCTCGACATCAGCCGTTACGCCCACGCTGCCGGCAGCGGCGTGTTCAAGGTCGGCATGATCGGCGCCGGCGGGCGTGCCGCGGGCGCGGCCATGGACGCGATGAACACGGGGCCGGATGTGCGGCTCGTGGCGATTCACGATGTGTTCATGGATCGCGTCAAGGGCAAGCTTGATGTGCTGAAAAAAGCGAAGCCCGACCAAGTGCAGGTGGATGATGCGCATTGCTTTGACGGTCTCGACGGTTACAAGGGCGTGATCGAGGCGAGCGACGTTGTGCTGATCGCGAATGCCGCGAAGTTTCATCCGCTCCACACGATGGCCGCCATCCAGGCGGGCAAGCACGTCTTTTGCGAGAAGCCGCACGGCATTGATCCGTACGGCGTCAAGATGCTCGTCAAGGCCTGCGAACTGGCGAAGCAGAAGAACCTCTGTGTCGTCTCGGGTCTGCACAGCCGCTACGACCTCGGTTATCAGGAAACCATCAAGCGCATTCACGATGGCGCCATCGGTGACATCGTGGCCGTCGAAGAGAACTTCTTGCGCGCTCCGTACGGCGTTTATCCGCCGAAGCCTGAACGGACGGAGTTGCAGAATCAAATCGCCAACCAGTATCATTTCACCTGGCTCAGCGGCGACGACGTGCCGCAGTCGCTTGTTCACAACATGGACCGCGCCACGTGGGCGATGAAGGAAGTGGCGCCGCTCAAATGCCACGGCATCGGCGGACGCTCCTCGCAGTTCAGCGCGGAATTCGGCAACGTGTTTGACCATCACTCCGTCATTTATCACTACGAGAATGGCGTGCGTGTGTACGCGTTTTGCCGGACCCAGGTTGGTTGTTATAACGAATACTCCAGCCTTATCCTCGGCACCAAAGGCCGATGCAACCTGATGCGCAGCCGCATCGAGGGCGAGACGAACTGGCGATACGAAGGCAAGGCGCCCGAAGCGCATTTCTACGAGCACGTGATGTTGTTCGAGGCGCTGCGCAAGGGCAAGGTCATCAACAACGGCGACTACATGGCCAAGAGCACGTTGATGACCGTGATGGGCCAGATCAGTTGCTACACCGGCAAGGAAATCACGTGGGAGCAGATCAACGCGTCCGATTTCTATTTCCCACCCAAACCCGAAGACTGCCGCATGGACATGGAGCCGCCGGTGAAGAAAGGGGCGGATGGCAGTTATCCCGTCTATATCCCCGGCGTCACCAAGCTGATCTGAGACCATGAAACACAGAATCAGCCGACGACAATTCCTGGCCGCTGCGGCAACGACGTTTGTCGCGCCGCAGATTCTCCCGTCGTGGGCCGTCGCGCCGAGCAACCGGATCGTCACTGGCTGCATCGGCATGGGCGGTCGCGGTTCGGGACATGTCCGCGAAGTCTCGGCGTTCAGCGAGGTTCAGGTCGTGGGTGTCTGCGACGTGTTTCGCTCGAAAGCCGAGAAGATGCAGCACTGGGTGAACGAACAACAAGGCGCCAAGAATTGTGCAGCAATTCAGGATTTCCGTGAACTGGTCGCTCGTCCCGATATCGATGCCGTGACGATTGCCTCGCCGGAAAACTGGCACGTGTTGATGTCCATTGAGGCCATGAAGGCCGGCAAGGACGTTTATTGCGAGAAGGCGCTCTCGCTCAGCGTGCGCGAAGGCCGCGCCGTCTGCGACGCCGTGCGCCGGTACGGTCGAGTCTTCCAAGCCGGCACGCAGCAGCGTTCCGACCGCAGCTTCCGGTTTGCCTGCGAACTCGCCCGCAACGGCTACCTGGGCAAAGTCCACACCGTCACTGTCGGTGTGCCCAGCGGCCGTCGCGTGTTGCACTTGCCGGAGGCACCGGTGCCGGGAGATTTGAATTACGATCTCTGGCTTGGTCCCGCGCCGTTCAAGCCGTACCGCGAGGGGATTTGCACTTACAACTGGTATTTCTTCACTGACTACTGCGCCGGCTGGATCCAGAGTTGGGGCGTGCACCACATGGACATCGCGCTCTGGGGCGTGCCGGCGTTCACGGCCAGCACGATGGAAGTCGCTGGCACGGCGGAGTTCGTGCCGGACGGAGACGCGGATGTTTCGTTCGGCTGGAAGGTGATCATGATGCCGCCGGACGGGCCGTTGTTGCGATTTCACGACGACGGCAGTTCGCCGTTCGGCCACGGCGTGCGGTTCGAAGGCGACAAGGGCTGGGTCCACGTCGTGCGCGGTCGTATCACGGCGGGACCGAAATCATTGCTCGATATCAGCATCAAGCCTGACGAGGAACATCTCTACCATTCCGATCATCACATGGGCAACTTCATCGAGTGCATCAAGACTCGACGCGATCCCGCCGCGCCGGTGGAGGCGTGTCACGCGGCGACGACGGCAACGCTTGTGGCCGACATCGCCACGCGCACGGGCCGCAAGCTGACGTGGGACTGGAAGAAGGAAGCGTTCATCAACGATGACACGGCGAACCGGATGTTGACGCGGCCGATGCGAAGTCCGTGGAGGATTTGAGGAGGCACGACGATGAAACGACTTCTTCTTCTCCTCGTTGCGTTGCCCGTGTTTGCCGCGCCGCTGCCGGAC
>VHCW01000064.1 GCA_016871575.1 Verrucomicrobiota bacterium | reverse complement strand
GCACGGTGGCGTCAGTATCGCAATTTCTTGAGCGCCTGCCAATAGAGGCTTTCGCACTGCGACCAAAGCAGGCTCGGGGGGCGACGGAGATCGTACCCGTACTCTGTGGCGATGCGCGTTGTTTCGGCGGAGCAGGGGAGCTTCGGCGTGGCGCGAGCCACGGGCAACGTCTCGCGGGCGGCCTGCTGAAGCGCCTGCGGGTCGGGCGTCAATTGCAAAAACCGGAACACACCGGCCAGTTCTTCCTCCGTCTGCCGGCAGAGGTCTTCGTAGCGGAGACTGTGAATGCGGTCGGGAATGGCTTGGTGCAGTTTCAGCACGGCTTGTTCGTGGAAGGTCCAGCGTTCGACCTTATCCTCCAGCGACAACCCGACCCAGAAATCGCCGTCGGCGGTCTCATTGAACCGGGAGGAACTCTCGGCCACCGCAAACGGATGACGGACGATATGGAGGAAATGCGCGTCTGGAAAGTGTTGGTGGATGAAGGCCAAGAGTTCGGGGTCGGTGTGCTGGAAAGGTTTCTTGTCGCCCATCCAGCGGAGGTCTGTTTTCTGTTGCGGCGGCAACCACGGGTTGCCCTGTTCCATCAGGTGTAGCTGCGCTGCGGTGAAGTTCTCGCGTGGGCTTCGGTCGCGACGGAGCAGGTGCCCGGCAATCTCCAGTGTGTAGCGCATTCCCCGGTCGGAGTCCCACGGATGCGCGCGATACGATTGGCTTTGTTGGAACTGGTGGAGAATCCAGACAATGTCGGCCTCGTGCGCCACGAACACCTGCGGATGCAGATTCAACAGCCGCACCAGCAGGGAGGTGCCCGAGCGCTTGTTGCCGATGATGAACAGGGGACGGATCATCTGTGATTCTTTCCGTGCGTACTGAACATGACATGAGCGAAACTGAAGGTCGAGACAAGACTGCTCAGAGCAAAGAGGGTCGAACAAAATCAGCCAATTTGAATTGACGCCCCCCAAGTAGGGGGGTCATATAGGTGGCGTGTTGTTCGGTCTGAATGTTGAATACGGTTGACAAGAAAAGAACAGGGCAGCACTCACCGAGCATAGCGTGGTCACCCTTGAAAGGTACTGTGAAAAGTGACAAAGGTGTTCTAGGCGGTTTTGTAGTCGCGATGTGTTTATTGAGTTGCGCCGAAATTTTCGCTAACTCAGCGTCATGGACTGGGCAGTGTTATTCGGTTTCATTGGGGGTGGGGTACACACCATACGCGGTTATTGGTTTCACAACTTATGATGGTTCTTCGGGGCTTCCGCTTCATAATACTAACGGGAATACGGTTGTTTTCAGTGGCGAGCTTAAACCTACCGCGCCCGGCTCAGCTACAAATCTGACCGATTACGTCGCTTCATCGGATGGCAGCATTTGGGGTGTCTATGAGTATGGTTACGCGAGAATGATCCTGCCAACTACTGATACCGACGGCAATGGATTTCCTGATGTCATTCAATTGAACAAACCCGGCAACGCCGCTTTTAACGGCGCTGCTCAATCCGATTGGACTTTGAGCGGTACGCCGATGAGTTATACATTGTCTGGAAATCTTTACCGGGCTGCTGGTAGCGACACCGGAACATACAGCGCGACTTTCACGTGGAATGGCGGGTCTCTGCCCATGACGGGTAGCCTTCACTTACCACATTGGTCTGGCGCGATAACGTACACTCGCGGAAGCTCTAACGTGACTATCGCGGGGACAGTTGTTCAACAGGATGGCTCCACAAGGACTTTAACAGGAACAACTTCATACACTATCAACAGTACGAATCAAATCACTGTTGCGGGATGCGTGCTGACAGATGACCTTTCACGGACATATTCGCTGAACTCGTTCCCCCTTCAACGCAGCGGAATCCAGTACCGAGGAAATGCAAATTTGGTGGACGGAAACCGAGACACCTCTTGGGGCGATTACCGGGATTGGAGAATTGAGTTTGTGGACACAAACGATGAGAACGGAAATGGAATCCCCGATTTGAGCGATCCGGAAATGACGTTGGAGTTTACGCAGGCGGTGTTTACGAATGCGGAGCCGAGCGCGACGGCAACACTCAGGGTGCGGCGCACTGGGTGGACGAATGGGACGGTAACAGTGCAGTATGCGACTACCGACGGGACCGCAGTGGCACCGGGTGACTATTTGGCGAACAGCGGGACGCTGACGTTTGGGCCTGGGGTGACCAACCAGAACATCAGCATTACAGTGAGTAACGATACGTTGGCAGAGTCCAATGAAACGCTGACGGTCGCATTGTCCAATCCGAGCGTGGGTGGGTTGATCGGAGCACAAACAAACGCAACGCTGTTGATCACCGATAACGATCTTGGTGGGATGATCTCTTTCGGTGCAGCCACCTACACTGTCTCGGAAACGAATACGGTTGCGACGCTGATGGTGACGCGCACCAATGGAATGGCCAGCGCGGTGTCGGTGCAGTATGCGACCAGCGATGGGACGGCAACGGCTGGGAGCGATTACATAGCCAACAGTGGGACGCTGACGTTTGGAGCTAATGTGACAAACCAGACGATCAGCATTGCGTTACTTCCCGACACGGTGGTGGAGTCCAACGAGACATTCCAAGTGACGTTGTTCAATGCGCTGGGAGGAGCGTCGCTGGATAACCAGACCAACGCCACGGTGACGATCAGCAACGATGACAACGGCGGGACGATAGCGTTCAGCGCGGCCACTTATAGTGAGTCGGAGACGAATGCAGTGGCTACGATTCTCGTGAGGCGCACGGGGACGGCCTTGGCCAGCGGGGTAACGGTGGACTACAGAACGACCACTGATGGGACGGCAGTGCCGGGCAACGACTACACGCCGGTGAACAACGCATTGATGTTTGGGGCGGGAGTGACGAATCTGAGCTTTACGGTGCCGTTATCCAATGACCTCTTGCCCGACGGCAACCGGACAGTGAGCTTGGTGTTGAGCAATGCGACGGGTGGGGCGACGTTGGGGGCGCAGAGTGCGGCAGTGCTGACGCTTCTGGATGATGAGCAGACTCTGGAGTTCACGCGGGCGGTATTCACGAATGCGGAGTGGAGCACGACGGCGACACTCAGCGTGCGTCGGATGGGGCCGACCAACGGGACGGTGACGGTGCAGTTTGCGACTGCCGATGGCACGGCAATGGCGCCGGGTGACTACTTGGCGAACAGCGGCACGCTGACGTTTGGTCCTGGGGTGACCAACCAGACCATCAGCATTACGGTCAGTAATGACACACTGGCGGAGATCAACGAGACGTTGACCGTAGCGTTGGCCAATCCAAGCATGGGTGGATTGATAGGGGTGCAAACCAATGCCACTTTGTTGATCACCGACAATGACCTTGGTGGGGTGATCTCGTTTGGTGCGGCCACCTATACTTTCTCGGAGACGAACACAGTGGCGACGTTGTTGGTGACGCGCACTAATGGCATGGCCAGTGCGGTGACGATGCAGTATGCTACCAGTGACGGGACAGCCACAGCCGGGAGCGATTACACGGCAACGAACGGGGTGGTAACGTTCGGGGCGGGAGTGACCAACCAGAGCATCAACATAACGCTAAACCCCGACACGCAATACGAGTCCAACGAGACGTTCCAAGTGACCTTGTTCAACGCACTGGGAGGAGCGTCGTTGGGAAACCAAACCAATGCGACGGTGACGATCAACAACGATGACAATGGCGGGACGATAGCGTTTAGCGCGTCCAGTTACAGTGCGTCGGAGACCAATTCGCTGGCCACGATTTACGTGAGACGAACTGGGATGGCCTTGGCCAGCGCGGTGACGGTGGATTATGCAACAACGGGAGATGGAACGGCAATGCCGGGCTCCGACTACACGCCGGTGGACAACACGCTGACGTTTGGGGCAGGGGTGACGAACCTGAGTTTCACGGTGCCGATTCTCAACGACGCGCTGCCGGATGGGAATCGGACGGTGAGCTTAGTGTTGAGCAATGCGACGGGAGGGGCGGTGTTGGGGTCGCCGAGTACAGCGGTGCTGACGATCTTGGATGACGAGCAGACCTTGGAGTTCACGCAGGTGGCGTGGACGAACGCGGAATCGAGTGCGACAGCCACGCTAACCGTCACGCGCAATGGACCTACCAACGGGACGGTAACGGTGGACTTTGCGACCAGTGATGGGACAGCGGTTGCACCGGGCGATTACACGGCAACGAACGGGGTCTTGACGTTCGCGTCAGGCGTGACCAGCCGGACGATCAGCATCAAGGTCAATAACGACACGTTGGTTGAGTCCAACGAGACACTGACCGTCACGTTGTCCAATCCCGGTCCGGGTGGGTTGCTCGGAGGGCAGCACACGGCGACGTTGGTGATCACGGATAATGATCTTGGCGGTGTGATCTTCTTCGGTGCAGCCGCATACACGGTGTCGGAGACCAACACGGTGGCGACGCTGCTGGTGACGCGCACCAACGGCATGGCCAGCGCGGTGACGGTGCAATATGCCACCAGTGACGGAACGGCGACTGCGGGCAGCGATTACACAGCGAAGACGGACACACTGACCTTTGGGGCTGATGTGACCAACCAGACGATCAGTATCACGCTGCTACCCGACACGGTGGTGGAGTCCAACGAGTTCTTCCAAGTGACCTTGTTCGATGCGCAGGGGCGAGCATCGCTGGGAAGCCAGACCAACGCCACGGTGACGATCAACAACGATGACAACGGCGGGACGATAGCGTTCAGTGCGGCCACCTACACGTTCTCGGAGACCAATACGCTGGCCACGATCTATGTGAAGCGCACGGGGACGAACTTGGCCAGCGAGGTGAGGGTGAACTATGCGACCACCACCAACGGGACGGCAGTAGTGGTCACCGACTATACGCCGGTGAGCAACACGCTGACGTTTGGGGCGGGAGTGACGAACCTGAGCTTCACAGTGCCGTTGTTCGATGACGTTCTGTCCGATGGCAGCCGGACAGTGGAGTTGGTGTTGAGCAATGCGATGGGCGGGGCGAGCTTGGGATCGCCGAGCACGGCGCTACTGACGCTGTTGGATAACGAGCAGACCTTGGAGTTCACACAGGCGGTGTTTACGAACGCGGAGTCGAGCACGACGGCGACGCTCAGCGTGCGGCGGACGGGGCCGAATAGCGGGACGGTAACGGTGCAGTATGTGACCAGCGACGGGATAGCCGTCGCGCCGGGCGACTACCTAGCGAACAGCGGGACACTGACGTTTGGGCCGGGAGCGACCAACCAGACCATCAGCATCACGATCAGCAATGATACCTTGGCGGAGGTCAGCGAGAACTTCCAAGTGACGTTGTTTAATGCGCTGGGAGGAGCGTCGATGGGAAGCGCGACGAATGCCACCGTGCTGATCACCGATAACGACTTTGGTGGAGTGATCCAGTTCAGTTCGTTGGCGTACAGCAACAGCGAGTCGGGCGGGACGGTAACATTGGCGGTGACACGCACCAATGGCATGGCTAGCGGGGTGACGGTGCAGTATGCGACCCACGACGGAACAGCGGTGGCACCGGGCGACTACTTGGCGAACAGTGGGACGCTGGCGTTTGCAGCAGGGGTAACGAACCAGACGATCAGTATTACGCTGAGCAATGACGCTGCCGATGAAGTCAATGAGATGTTCCAAGTGGCCTTGTCCAATCCACAAGGGGGAGCGTCGCTGGGAAGCGTGTCGAATACGACGGTTACAATCATCGAGCAGATGGTTCGTGTGACATTCGTCGGAACGAACACCGTGGCACAAGGAAGCTGGAAGGGCGTCTATGGAGCCGATGGTTATGAAGTGATTACCCATGCGGTTAATTATCCCAGTTACGCAACCGTTGCTGTCAGCGCGTTGAGCACACATGTATGGGCGGCGTCCACTGCCGAGGTGCGGGCATTGCAGAAGGTAGGGGAAACGACAGACCGCGTTGCCGGCTGTTGGTATTCCACCGGAAGTTTTACGGTGGACCTGAATTTGACTGATGGGCGAACACACCGTGTAGCTCTGTATTTTTTGGACTGGAACACCGGGCGGAACCAGAAGGTTGAGATCCTCAATCAAGCTACCAGCGCGGTGTTAGACACGCGGACCGTGTCATCATTTGCGAACGGAAGGTATTTCGTGTGGGATATTCGGGGACATGTGTTGGTTCGTGTGACTAATCAGGGAGGGCTTAACGCAGTACTGAGCGGGTTGTTCTTCGATCCCCCCTTTACGGCCTCGCGCATTATCAACTTGAGTGGTGATTTGGCATTCGGCAACGTTGCCATCAATACAACATCCCAACGAATGCTGACGATTACGAATAGCGGTAATTCCGTGTTGAACATCAGCGGTATTGCCTATCCCCTCGGATTTGACGGTGCGTTCAGCGGTGACATCCCCGCTGGTGGTGCAACCAATGTGACGGTGACGTTTGCGCCCGTAGCGGTAACGAACTATGCCGGGACAGTGACCGTTAATTGCAATCTGACGAGTGGCACAAATAGCTTGGCAATTTCAGGAACGGGAATTACGCCCTATGACGCATGGTTGGCTGACCACTTTAGTTCGGAGGAACTAGCCAATCCTGCAATCAGCGGAGCGATGGCTGATCCTGACCACGATGGCATTCCGAATTTGATGGAGTATGCGCTGAACTTGGATCCGAAGGCGGCCAGTGGCGGGGACTTGCCCAAGCAGGGCATCCAAGGTGGATACCTAACGTTGACATATCGCCAAAACAAACAGGCTTCCGATGTGATTTTCATTCCTGAGGCCTGTGCAAATCTATGCAACTTCTCATGGGGTACGAATGGTCTGACGGAAGTCTCCCGTGTAAACTGTAACACATGGTGGAGTGTGACTGTTCAGGACAGCGTACCTATGAGCAACGCCACTAACCGTTTCATGCGACTGAAAGTCACCAAGCCGTAAGTGAGTGCCGGCGAATCTGCGCGTGCCGAATATGCCATCCTCAAGACCGAAGGTTGAGGCTCTTGAAATGAGAGATACAGTTCAACGGTTGGGTCACGAAGCCGCCGGGACGGCGGCCACTACAGCACGCTGCCGGTGTAGCGGCGTCCGTCCCGGACGCCTTGTTGTTGGGGATAAATGAAAAGGGCGCGGTGGTGAGCCGCGCCCTTGTTGGTCTTGGAAAGCCCGCTTACTTGTGAACGGCCTCGAAATACTTCAACGAAGCTTTCGGGTCGGGTTTCATGGTCTTCTCGCCGGGACGCCAGTTGGCGGGGCAGACCTCGCCGTGCTGCTCGAAATGTTGCAGGGCGTCGAGCACGCGGATCGCCTCGTCCACGCTGCGACCGATGGGGAGGTCGTTGACGAGGGCGTGCCGGACAGTGCCGTCGCGGTCAATCAAGAAGAGGCCGCGCAACGCCACTGCGCCGTCGGCAGTCAACACGCCGTAGTCGGTGGCGATTTTTTTGTTGAGGTCGGACACGAGCGGGTAATCGAGGCCGCCGAGGCCGCCTTGTTTGCGGGGCGTGTTGATCCAGGCGAGATGCGTGTACTGGCTGTCCACGGAGATGCCGAGCACCACTGTGTTGCGTTTGGTGAACTCGGCGAGTTTTTCGTTGAACGCAAGGATCTCGGTCGGGCAAACAAAGGTGAAGTCGAGCGGGTAGAAATACAGCAGGACGTACTTTTTGCCTTTGTATTCGCTGAGGCTGATCTCTTCGAAGGCGCCATTGACGACGGCCGTGGCTTTGAAGTCGGGGGCTGGTTTTTGGACGAGTGTGCTCATTTGATTTTCCTTTTTTGGTTGTTCGGTTGCGCAACGTACCCAGAAGGACACGCCTGTCAAGCGGCAGGGCGCACGCACGTGCAATTCAAGTTTTGGGCAGTGCAATGCAGAAGCCGTCCGGGACGGACGCCACTACACCAGCAAATGGTGTAGTAGCCGCCGTCCCGGCGGCTCCTTACACAAAACAACGAACTGCGCACCCGGCGTCTGCACATAACCTTTGCGCGGTGAGATTGCGATTGTGGAAAAGCAAACGAAACAGTAATAGTCGGTAGCGGACGCGATGAAAGCTACGCTGAAGATCATCAATCAGATGAAAGCCGACGGCGTGATTGGCCAATACGCCATCGGCGGGGCCGTGGGCGCCACCTTCTACCTCGAACCAACCGACACGGTGGACATTGATGTGTTCGTTTCGTTCCGACAACAGCCCGGTAGCGCGCTGATTTCTCTCTCGCCAATCTATGAGTATCTCAGGGACTACGAGAAACGAGGTGAGTATATCGTCATCGGCGATTGGCCGGTGCAGTTCCTGCCGTCCGCCAACCCACTCGACGACGAGGCGCTCGCGCAAGCCATCCAAACCGAGGTGGAAGGCATCCCGACTTGGGTCATGAGCGCCGAACATCTTGTCGCCATCGCCCTCCGGCTCGGCCGCGTCAAAGATCACCTGCGGATTCAGCAATTCATCGAAAGCGGAACCTTGGACGCCGCGCGACTGGACGATATCCTTGCCCGACATGGACTGCTTGCCAAATGGCAGGAATTTGAGGATAAATACGGCAGAGAGAAACCATGAGCAAGTGGATGCGAGATATGATCGAAAGCAAGCGGGCCATGCGTCGGCAGCTTGCCGCGCTCCCGTTTTCGGAAAAGGTCAAGCTGTTGGAGAAACTGCGCGACCGGTATCTCGCGATCGCTGCCAGCCCGCTCTGCCGTCGCTATTCGCATCCAAACTGAGCCAGACCGAAAGGGCCTGCTGAAGCGATTCGCTTGTTTACCTGCTGAGTTGTTCGTTATCAGCTTCTCACTGGCATTCACGGTCGCCGCCGGGCCATCGGCGCGCGCAATCTCGGCAAACCTTGTTTCACCACCGCCGAAGTGCGAAAGCGTCTGGGACTGGATTGACTTCGGACTAACTGTTACAGCCGGAACAAAACCCGAATATGGATTAGTGGAACGCGCGAGACGCCCGTTCCAGTTACTCGTGGCGGAGGGCTTCGACGGGGTCCATCATGGCGGCCCGCTGGGCGGGATAGAGGCCGAAGACAATCCCGACCAGCGCCGAGATGCTGAACGCCACCAGCGGCGACCAAAACGTCACGACTGTTCTCATGCCGGCGAAGTGGGTGACGAAAAACGGGATCAATACCCCGAGCAGCACGCCAAGCAGTCCGCCGGTGCCGGAGAGGATGACGGACTCGATGAGAAACTGGGTGAGGATGTCGCGGCGCTTGGCGCCAAGGGCGCGCCGGATGCCGATCTCGCGGGTCCGTTCGGTGACGGTTGCCAGCATGATGTTCATGATGCCGATGCCGCCGACCAGCAGCGAGATGGCGGCGATGGAACCGAGGACGATGTTGAAAATCTGTTTGGTGCGCTCGGCCTGGCGCAGCAACTCCAGCGGCACGACGATTTCGTAGTCTTTTTTCTTGTGATGGCGCTCCAGCAATTCCTTGACGGCCTCGGCCACGGCGAGCACCCGGTCGCGGTCGGCGACGCGGACGGTGACTTCGTGGAGCTGGACGAGTTCGGCCTCGAAGCTGCCGGTGCGGCGTTTGATGAGGACTTCGCCGTAGCGGGTCTTGGCGGTTTCGAGCGGCACGTAAATCTGGTGCGCCGCCGGTTTGGGGACGCCCGAACTGGTGTCAGGCTGGGCGAGTTTGCCGCGCGGTTCCATCACGCCGATGACCCGGTAATAGTAGGAACCGACGCGCACGTCGCGGCCGATGGGATTGTCGAACGGAAACAGGATCGGCACGGTTTCGGCGCCGAGAACACAGACGCTGGCGCGGTTTTCCGTGTCGGTCAACGTGAAGAAACGCCCGGTGGCGACCCGGTGGTTGCGCATCTCCGGGTACCACGGGACGGTGCCGACGATTTCGCAGTCCACGCGCCGGTTGATGTTCCAGACGTAATCGCGGATGATGCGGTTCGGCACGATGACGGTGATGCCGGGAATGGTGTTGCGCAGGCGGTCGAGGTCGCGGTAGGTCAGGCCGTATTGGATGACGAAACTGGTGCGGCCGGACTGGGAAAGTTTCTGGTCGTCGGATGGCTTGACGCTGCTGAGGATGATGTTCTGGCTGCCGAGCTTGGCGATTTGCTCCTGCGCCTCGTAGCTGGCGCCTTCGCCGATGGCGAGCATCGCGATCACGGAACAGACGCCGAAAACGATGCCGAGCACGGTCAGCAACGAACGGAGCCGGTGCATCCAGAGGCTTTTGATGCCCAGCCGCATGGTGCGCCGGAGCCGCGCGACATCGAAACCGCGCCATGCCGTGGAGATGGCGTCAGTGGTGGACATCGCTTTCCAATTCGCCGTCGCGCAGGCGGATCGTGCGGGAACAATGTTTCGCGATGCCGGGGTCATGCGTGACGAGGATGAGGGTTTTGCCGTTGCGGTTGAGGTTGGCGAAGATCTTGAGGATTTCCTGGCCGGAACTGGAATCGAGGTTGCCGGTCGGTTCGTCGGCGAGGATGACGAGCGGGTCATTGACCAGCGCGCGGGCGATGGCGACGCGTTGTTGTTGGCCGCCGGAGAGTTCGAAGGGCCGGTGATGGAGGCGTTGCTCAAGGCCGACGCGGCTTGCCAGTTCCGTGGAAATCGCCCGGCATTCCGCCTCGGGGCGTCCTTGGTAGTAGAGCGGCACTTCGATGTTTTCGAGCACGGTCAATTGCTGGATGAGGTTGTAGGACTGGAAGATGAATCCGAGGCGTTTGCCGCGGATGGCCGAGAGGGCATCGTCATCGAGTTGCGAGACATCGTCGCCGCCGAGCCGGTAGTGGCCCTCGCTGGGGCGGTCAAGGCAGCCGAGCAGGTTCAACAAGGTGGATTTGCCGCAACCGCTCGGTCCCATAATGCTGACGTATTCGCCGGCGTGGATGTCGAAACTGACGCCGCGCAAGGCCGCGACGGTGACCATGCCCATCTGGTAGGTTTTGCGCACGTTCTCGCACTGGACGATCGGCGTGGCCACGTGCGTCACTCCTTTCGTCGCTGTTTTTTCTGGGGCTTGGTATCGGCCTTGGGCTTGGGCTTGGCAACGGCCTCGGTGCCGGCTTGGGGATTGGATCCATTTTCAACCGTCGGCTCGTCCGTTTTGGCGAGCGGGCGCAACAGCACGCGTTCGCCTTCCTTGAGGCCGCTGCGAATCTCGATGAATTCGTCGTTATTCTCACCGATGTCCACCACGCGGCGTTCCGGTTTGCTGCCGCCATCGGCGATGTAGCAAACATGCCGGTCTTCCCACGGGGAAACGGCTTGGATGGGCACATAGACGACATTGGACAGATTGGTGACAAGAATCTCGACCTTCGCGGTCATGCCGGGTTTGAGCCATTCGTGGGTCTCGTTGATCTCCACCATGGTGGGGTACAATTTCAGGTCCGGACTGAGATAACGATTGCCAGAGTCGGGCAGCACGGAAACTTTGCTGACTTCGCCGTTGATTGCCTTGTCCGGGTACGCGTCCAACGTGATGCGCGCTTTCTGTCCTTTTTGGATCTTCTTGATGTAGCTCTCGTGGATTTTGACGCGGACAGCCATCTTGGTCATGTCGGGAATGGTGATGATGGTTTGCCGGTCGCGGACGGTGGCGCCTTCGTAAATTGGCTCCTGCCCGAATCGGAACCCCTCATCGCGGCCGGAACCGTAGATGACGAGGCCGGGGCGTTTGGCGGTGATGACGCATTTTTCCAGTTGCCGGTACAGGTCACGGCGATTACGGTTCTCGATGTTGAACCGGCCTTGAGCCGACCGGAGTCTGGCTTGATATTGGGCCTGTTTGGAAATAGCCGCTCGACGGGCGCTGACGACATCGCGGACAGCTTCAACGTATTTGGAAAGGCAATCCTCCGCGGCCCGGGTAAAGTCGAACCGGATGTAGAGGTCGCGCGCCGTCTGGGCCGTCATGACTTTAAGTTGGCTGTTCTCGTGAGAAAGCTCGTCCTTGGCGAGTTCGACCTTCGTAACAAAACCCTTGTCGTAAAGGCGCTTGGTGGCTTCGGTATTTTTTTGGGCCTGATTCAACTCCATCTCGGCCACTTTCAGGTCGGCAGCAAACCGGCGCAATCGTTGTTTAGCCTCACCATCGCCGAGCAACTCGATATCTGCGAACGGCTTAAAATCCACGCTCGCGAGCGGCACCAATGGAGATGCCATCGGCGACGGCGCGGACGAAGGCGGGATTTCGAGGCGAGGAGCATTGGTTACGACGGCGGATTTCGACGCGTCGTCTTCCGTCAGTTTTCCCAGCGATTCTTCGGAGACGGAGGCCAGGATGGCGGTGGTGAGCGCTTCAATGTTGGTTTGCGTGGCGGCAAGTTCGTCCTCGATGCCAAGTTTTCCGATCACTTGCTGGGTGACATTGGTGCCGAGAAATTTATCGAAGTCCAGTCGCGCAAAACGGGCCTTTTGTTCCGCGAACTTGATGTTGCTGAGGCTTTCTCCCATCTGGATGGCGTACGCTTCCTGTGCTTCCACCAGCGCCGCGCGCGCGTTTTCGTAGGAAATGTCCTGCTGGACGATTTGTCTCTCCAGATCGCCGGTGTCGAGTTCGACAAGAACCTTGTTGTTCTTGATGTCTTCCTCGGTCACCAAGTAACCCTCATCAACAATCTTCACAATCTTCGTGTTGGACGCGCGGATTTCGCACTTGATCTCCTGCGATTCGAGCGCCTGGATGCCGCCGCCTTCGAGCACGGTGATGTTGAGCGGGCCGCGCCGGGCGGTAAACGTGGCGACTTGGACGTCGGAGCTGCGGCGGCTGCTGCGAATCGCAACGAGAAACAACACCACCAGCACCACCGCGGCGGCGATAAGTCGCCAGCGCGGCTGCCGTTTGAGAAACGCCAGAATTTTGTTAACGCTTGGTTTCACTGACTTCCTGCCATTGACCATCTTCTTTGATGAACAGAATACCCATATTATTCCAAAATTGCAGCCGCGCAATGGTGTGATTCACCAGCGCCTGTGTCCGCTGGTTCTTGGAATTGACGAGGTCGTTCTGCGCGTCCACTTGGTCCTGCGCGCTCGCACTACCCAGTTCCGCGCGCATCTCCTGCTCCTCGACGCGGCGTTGGGCAAGCCGCACTGCCACTTCGCTGATCTCGTAGGTGCGTTTGTACTGTTCGAGCAAACGGTGACTCTCACGCACCTGCAATGCGATCTGGTCCCCCAATAATGTCAGCGCCCGCATTGCGCGATCGCGCGTGATCAACGACGCTCGGTAACTGTTGCGCTCCGACTTGCGGTCCAGCGGCAAATCCAACGACGCGCCGGCGCTCCAATTGTAGCGCCGCATGTCCGGCAACGCGAACCGGCTGCGGTCGCCGCTGCTCATGCTGGCGTCCGCCAGGACGTCCAGTTGTGGCAACAGTTTATTGGCAGCCAGTTGTATCTTGCGCTCCGTGTCGGCGTATTCATCTCGGACGTTTTGGTAGTCGAGACGCGCTGTCAACGCGACGGGGATCGAGTCCTCAATGTTGATGTCCGGGTGCAGAATCTTCAACTCCGACAGTTCGCGGTCGTCGAGCAACAGCTTCGTTCCGACTGGAACACCGAGCGTAATTTTGAAGTCGTCGAGCGCTTTCTTGTAGGTGCGAACACCCGCGATCCAAGTGTTTTCGGCGGTTAGGAGTTGTTGTTCGAGACGGCCGAGTTCGGACTGCCTGAGTCGCCCTTCCTCGGCCAGCGATCGGCCGCGTTCAGCCGCTTTGCGCGAGCTTTGGAGGTTCAGGTAGCTGTTGCGGATCGCGTCGCGATTGCTGAGCACGCGGTAGTAGTCCGTCGCGACTTGCACGCTGAAATTCTTCCGATAAAGGACGAAGTCGCGAAGATCGTACAGCACGTTGCGTTCGGCCTGCGTCAACGCCTCGATTTCCGTCTTGTAGCCGGCGTTGCGCAGCAAAGGACGGGTGAACGTCGCGCCGAGTTGCGAACTGACCACCGACCGTGGATCGCCGGCGAGAAAGCGCAGAAAATCCGTCGTGAACGCCGCGCTGATTTTCCCGATGTCGCGAATCAACCAGTTCGCGCCGATGCTGCCGCCGGCGCTGATCTGCCGTGTCACGGAACTTTCGTTGTAGATCTCACCATACTCCGCGTCCCCTCCCGCCGAGAAAATTGGCGTGAACTGGTGCCGCGACAATGTCAGTGACAGCGCCGCCAGATAGACGTTTTCCTTCGCGTTCTGGTAGGCGCGGCTGTGTTTGATCGCGATGCCGAGCGCCCGCTTCAGCGAAATGACCGGCACGCCCCGTTCCGCCTCGGCGTCGGCCCCCATGAACTCCGCCACGTTCCCGTTCACCGGCGCGTCGGCAAACGACAGCGGCACATTCGTCTCGATGGTGAAATGCGGGTCCATGTTCGGCACGCGCGCGCCCTTCTGGGCGATGATCGCGGCTGTTTCCTTGTCGGCGGAGCGACGATAATGCGCCGTCGAGCAGCCGGCCAGCGCCAGCAGCTCGATCCCCATCACGAGGGCAATGATTCTGTCCGTGGTCATGTAGTCAATCAGACGCCGGTTCCGTCGCGCCTGTTCATCGGAAGCCAGTGTTTACGCGCAACGGCGCCGACATGCAAGCATTCATCGCCGGTGTGACCTCGGCAAACACGCCGCACACGGCCTTGACCAGCTCGATGCCGGAACAATTCCGAACTTCGCGCGCCGGCATCGGGTAATAGACTTGGAACCCAACCCACTCATTCTTCGGATACGGTTTCGCCGCATCACGAAGTTGACGGGCCGACCGGAAATTCTTGGCCGAGAACACCGCATTCGACTCGAAGTCACCAACCTCGGCGACAAATCCTTCGCGCTTCAGCAACCGATGCAACTCGGCGTCCAGCGTGGTGCCGTCCGCGCATTGTTTCATCAGACGATGCCAGTCCCAGTCTTCCTTCAACAAACATCCCGGATACGGTTCCGGCCCGACGGCGTAACCGCGCTCGACTTGCAGGCCGCTTTTGAAAATCTTCGCGTCTTGTTCAACGGAAATGAAGAGTTTCGCGCAGGAAAAGTTTACGTCGTGTGAGAGCGGTTTCGCCTCGCGGTTGGCGCGCGGCAACCAACAAATCCATTGCCAGAACACGCCGCGCCCCCAGCGGTCGGTGACAAACGGTGTTTGGTGGCGGGATTCGAGATGGAACTTCAGAATCTGCGTAATCCGCTCGTGCGGTTCGATGTTGCCGACCCGGATGCCCCGCTCGAAATCAATCCATTCCGGACGAAACGCCTCGCCGGTGGGCAGTTCGCCGCCGCCCGCTTTCGTCTTCGTCAGCGGCAGCCATTGCTTGGCGTCATTGGCATGTTTCATCTTGTTCCGTGAGGAAAGGAACGGCGCGACACAATACCAAGACCAGAGCGGCAAATGCAATGCCGTCCATTGCCGTCCATTGCCCAAAATGCGCACCCCCATCGGACGGCGGCGCGCGCGGAAAGATTACCGTCTGACTCCAAAAGGAGGAAAGTGCTTGACCTTGTCAAAGAACGGCTGGAAGAACTGTACCGCGAAGTGGTAACGCATGGAGGCCCAGTAATGAGCGACGCAACAACACAAACACTGCCGGCGAAAGGCATCAACTTGCTGCGGTTCCGACCTGTCCGAGCCTTGGTGTTGTGGCAAGGATTCCCCGGTCTCTTTCAGTTCTTGGTCTTGATGGTCTTCGTGATGCTGGCTGTGATCGGCTGGGGGCATTACACGCCGGCAGGCGTCAACGCCAAGCTCTACGCCAAAACCAACATCGTGAACCTCTTGATCTGGGGCCTCTGGTGGCCGGCGATTGTCTGGGTGACGTTCCTGTTGGGACGCGCGTGGTGCATCGTGTGTCCGCTTGAATTTGTTTCCAGCCAGGCGGAGAGGCTTGGCTGCAAATTGGGTTTCGCTCAGCGTCCGCTTCAGAGATGGTTGGCGCGGGGCAGTCTGGTGATTCTGTTTTTCGCGCTGCTGCAACTGCTCGTGCCGGGCGTCCAGATTCACCGGGTGCCGCATTACACCTCGCTGTTCCTCTGGATATCGCTCGCGTTGGCGTTTGCGGTCGGACTGTTCTTCAAGGACCGCGCGTTTTGTCGCGGGTTTTGTCCCGTCAACCTGCTGTTGAGCGCCTACGGGCGCGGCGGGATGCTCGCCGTGCGGCCTGCGGCGACCGGCTGCGGGGTCAACGCGCGGGCGTGTCCGTCGCTGCTGAATCCCGCCCGGCTGGACACGAGCAAGGATTGCCTGGTCTGCGGCGATTGCGTGAAAGCTGACGGCACGATGCAACTGCTGTTGCGCGCGCCGTACTCCGCCGCCGACGCTCGCGAGGCGCTCCCCTCCTGGCCGCTGACGCTCTTCGTGATGATTGTCTCCGGCTTCGTGACCTACGAACTGACCGGCGTCTGGAAAGCGGCCGGCAACATGTTTCTCTGGGCGCCGGCGCAAATCAGCGCGAGCGGCTGGGTGCAGGGGCTGTGGACAATTCTTGTCTGGCCGCTGGCAATGTGGTTGTTGCTCGGTGTCGTGACGTTGTTGACCGGTGGCGCGAACAATCTCGGCGACGCGTGGCGGCGATTGGCGTTGCCGATGGCGATCGTGGTGGCCGCCGGGCACATGGCCAAGAGCGTGGAGAAATTCACGTCGTGGGCGGGTTTCCTCCCCTATGCGTGGGCTGAGCCGACCGGCACGCAAACAGCGATCAAGATGAATGCGAAACTCATGGCGCAACCTGTTGCATGGTTGACCCCGCCGGTGTTGTCGGTCTGCTCGATGCTGTTGGTGGCGCTGGGCATCTGGTTGGCGTTGCGCGAAGCACGGCTGGCCGATCCCGAAAAAGGACGGCGGCGCTTTGTCCCCATCTTGCTGCTGGGCGGTTTCTATTTCTTCCTTGTGTTCGGCTGGAGCGGATGGCTCAGGTAACGGAGACGACCATGAAACTGCGCGACAGCGGAATGCCAGAAGAAGCGTATTGGGAAACGCTGTTCGACGTGCCGCTCATTCTCGACCGGCTTGGCGTGGATCACCGGCTGCGGGACGTGGTGGAGTTGGGTTGCGGCTACGGCACGTTCACGTTGCCGGTCGCGCGGCGCATTACCGGTGTTTTGACGACCTGCGATATTGACCCGGCGATGATTGCGCGGACACAACAACGCGCCTTGGACGCCGGTCTCACCAATATCCGGGCGATGGTGCGCGATGTGTTTGCCGATGGCTTCGGCGTGCCGGCGGACAGTCAGGACGCGGCCCTGCTGTTCAACATCCTGCACTGCGAAGAGCCGTCGCGCTTGCTCGCGGAGGTCGCGCGCGTCCTGCGGCCGGGCGGCATGGTGTTGGTAATTCATTGGCGCTACGACCCGTCCACACCGCGCGGCCCGAGCTTGGACATTCGTCCGCGCCCTGAACAATGCCGGCAATGGATGCTGGAGGCTGGCCTTACATTGCTGGTTGCTCATGTGGATTTGCCGCCGTATCACTATGGCATGGTCGGTCAAAAACTGACGGAAAAGAAACCATGAAATTGTTGGAACGCCTCGTCTCTTCACAGGTTCCGAAATCGGTGTTGCTCATTCGTTTGATGGTTGGCGCGGTGTTTCTGTCTGAGGGAATCCAGAAATTCCTGTTTCCGGATGAAGTGGGGGCGGGACGATTTGCCAAGATTGGCCTGCCGTCGCCGGGGTTTCTCGGTCCATTTGTCGGCTGCTTCGAAATCGTGTGCGGCGTGTTGGTGCTGCTCGGACTGCTGACGCGGCTCGCCAGCATTCCGCTGCTCACCATCATGGCCGTGGCAATCGCCACCACCAAGATTCCCATCTTCCTGAAGTCCGGTTTCTGGAAAATGGCGCACGATTCGCGGACGGACTTCTCGATGGTGATGGGCGCGATGTTCCTGCTGTTCGTCGGCGCAGGCGCGTGGTCGCTGGATGCCTGGCTGCGACGTCGGTCTTGCAAACAATGACAAACATCAACCATGAACGACGGCATCGCTTGCGCGAACTGGCTTTGCTGTTTCTAAAACTCGGCTCCATCGCGTTCGGCGGCCCGGCGGCGCACATCGCAATGTTCGAGGACGAAGTCGTGCGGCGAAGGAAATGGCTGACGCACGAGGAGTTTCTCGACCTGCTCGGCGCGGTCAATCTCATCCCCGGTCCGAACTCGACCGAGATGGCCATCCACGTCGGATACCGGCGAGCGGGCTGGGCCGGGTTGATCGTCGCGGGAAGTTGTTTCATCCTCCCGGCGGCGCTGATCGTCACGGCGATGGCGTGGGCCTACGTGACATTCGGCAAGCTCCCACAGGTCGAAGGACTGCTCTACGGCATCAAGCCGGTCATCATCGCTGTCGTCGTGCAGGCGTTGTGGCGGCTCGGCTGGACTGCCGTGAAAAACCGCTGGCTCGCACTGCTCGGCGCGGCGGCAGTGACGCTCAGCTTCCTCGGCGTGAACGAACTGATTGTGTTGTTCGGAATCGGCGCGCTGCCGGTGCTCGGTCGTGTGCGGCCGAAACTGTCGGTCGTGGAACCGTTCAGTCTGGGACTGATGTTGTTGTTCTTCCTCAAGGTCGGCGCGGTGCTCTTCGGCAGTGGGTATGTGTTGCTGGCGTTCCTGCGCGCGGATCTTGTCGGACGCTGGGGCTGGCTGACCGAGGGGCAACTTCTCGACGCCATCGCGGTCGGGCAAGTAACGCCCGGCCCGCTCTTCACCACCGCGACGTTCATCGGCTACCTGCTGGCCGGCAACGCGGGCGCGGTGTTGGCGACGGTGGGGATTTTCCTGCCGGCATTTGTGTTTGTGGCCATCAGCGCACCGTTCCTGCCGCGACTGCGCCGCTCGCCAGTGGCAGCCGCGTTTCTCGACGGCGTCAACGTGGCGTCGCTCGCATTGATGGCGGTGGTGACGTGGCAATTGGGGCGCGCCGCGCTGGCGGACCCACTGACCGTCGTGCTGGCAGCGGTGGCGGGACTGTTGCTGTTGCATTGCCGCGTCAACTCCGCCTGGCTGGTGCTTGGCGGGGCCGTGGTCGGCCTCATCAAAACCTTCTGCCAGTAAAACGCCATCTGACCCGCGAGTGCCCCCCGCACAGTCACATCGCAATTTCCGTTTTGAGTGAAACAATTGTTTCACTCAAAACGGAAATCCGGGTGCAGTTCAACCTTTGGGCAGGAATGTGGGGCAGGTTTGTAACCTGCCTGGTTGTAATTGAAGAGCAGGTTGCAAACCTGCTCCACATTGAGCGGTTGCCCAAAACAACGAACTGCACCCTTCGCTACCATGTTTCTTGCGTGATACCGGCTTGCCGAATATACTGCCCGTGTGCCAACGGTTCATCGAGAAGCTGGGTTTGTGTTCTACTTCTACGCAGAAGAAGGCGCCGAAGTGCGGCACGCTTTGCGGATCGCCGAACAACAACAAACCAAACTGCTGGAGGCATGGAATGAGTTCTTTGCGCGCGAAAGTTAAGAACATCGTCATCCGCCACGACACACTTCGCGTGGAACTGACCGACGGGCGCGTCATCAGCGCGCCGCTGACTTGGTATCCGACGCTGTTGCAGGCGTCGGCCAAACAGTTGCGCAACTGGAAGACCTGCGGTGACGGCACCGGTATCCATTGGCCCGCGCTCGACTACCACCTCAGCGTGGACGGCCTGTTGCGTGGCGCGCCCGAAGCTGAAGGCGTCACCCGGCATCTCTTGGCGCATGCTTGAAAGCGTAAATATGCATTTCTCGGAAAAAACCTAAGTGCGCGTTGTGGAGAGTTGACCCCGCGAATAGCAGGAAATTGCTTTTCGGAGGGGCTTCGCATCGTCACTCGTAGGGGGTATGGGTGCAGCGGTTGCGGCAGGGTCATTCTTGCGTCGGCTTCCATGCAGGCGGGGGGAGTTGCTGGTTCCACTTTTCCCACTGTTGGGTAAGTTTGCGGACTTTCTCGGGATACTCGCTGGCGAGGTCGTTTTCCTCGGCAATGTCTTGGCGGAGATTGAAGAGCCGCCAGGGACCTTGCTTGGCGATTTGGATGGAGCCGCCACGGGCCTCGCGGCCCTGCACAAGCTTCCACGCACCGCTACGCACAGCCCGCTGAGTGCCAAAGCGCCAGTAGAGCATCTCATGCGGTGACTCAGTCGTAGTGCCTTGGAAATGCGGCAGCAGATTCACGCCGTCGAGTTTCCACGCGGGGTCGGTCACGGTACCTGCAGCAGCGAGGGCAGTGGGTAGGATGTCGAGCGAGATAATGGGTTCGCGATAGACCACGCCTGCTGGCAGGCGCATCTTCCATTGCACAAGGAAGGGTACGCGGATGCCGCCTTCCCAAGTGGAACCTTTGCCCCCGCGCAGAGGCCGATTGTCGCCCACGCCGCCGGTGCCGCCGTTGTCGCTGAGGAAAAAGAGGAGAGTGTTTTCTTCGATGCCGCTTTTGCGCAAGGCCGCAAGCAGGGTGCCGACAGCGTCATCGAGCGCTGAAACCATGGCGGCGAAGGTGCGGCGCTTGGGATCGGCGATGTGGGAGAACTTGGCGAGCCGGGCTTCATCGGCCTCGTAAGGCGTGTGAACGGCGAAGTGCGGGAGGTAGAGGAAAAAGGGCTTTGCCGCGTACTCCTCCACAAAGGCGGCAGCACGGCGGGCATAGTCGTCGGTGAGATAATAGCCGGGTTCCCGCACCTTCACGGGTTGGGAGCTTTGTCTGGAGTCGATGAGCGTGGGCTGGAAGTAGTTTGCCTGCCCCGGCGAGCCGTAGAACAGATCGAACCCGCGCTTCATCGGCAGGTGCGCGGGAGTATCGCCAAGGTGCCATTTGCCGATGCAGCCAGTGGCGTATCCGAGTGATTTGAAATAGTCGGCCATGGTCTTCTGCTTCAAGTCGAGTCCCGCTTTCTCGCCGGAGTCGGTGACGGCGTCCGGGGAGACGAGGAACTCGAAGCCAAATCGGTTTTGATAGCGTCCGGTAAGCAATCCTGCACGACTCGGTGAGCACACCGGCGCGGTCACATAGGCATCGGTGCAACGGACGCCATTCTTTGCCAGAGAGTCAATATTTGGGGTCGGGATGTCGGTACTGCCGTGGATGGAGATGTCGTTGTAACCGAGATCATCGGCGAGGATGACGATGACGTTGGGCGGGCGTTTATCTGCGGATGCGCCTGCTGGCATGGCAGCCTGCGGTGCTACGGCGCGGCGCTCGATTTCCATGCGCTTCTTTTCCTTCTTCGCTTTTTTGCCTTCCGCGTCCTCGCTGTGGCCAATGCCGCGATGGGCGGGGATGCGGTCCTCCGGCAACAGCGCGGCCTCAAGTTTGGCGGCGACACCGGCGTGTTCCGGATCAGCGGCGAGGTTGTGATTCTGCGCGGGATCCTTGGAATCATCGTAGAGTTGCCGCGAACCATCCGGCCACTGGATGAACGTGTGCATCGCCGTGTGGGCGCTGCGACCGAGATCAAGCTTCCCTTCGCGTTTTTTACCACGCACCGCCACGGATTGCGCGGGATGTTCCCAGGGTGCGGCGGGATTGCGTAGCAGTGGCGCGAGGCTGCGGCCCTCGAGTCCGGCGGGCATCGGCAGGGCGCAGATTTCGGTGAGCGTGGGAAAGAGGTCCGCGAGGCTGACGGCGCGGGTGCAGGGACCACCGCTCACGTCTGGCGCACACACGATGAGCGGCACCCGCGCAGACTCGTCCATGAGGCTCATTTTTCCCCAGAAGCCGCCGTGCTGGCCGAGGTGGTAGCCATTGTCGCTGAGGAAGACGACCACGGTGTTGCGCCAGAGATCGAGCCGGTCCATCGCCTCCAGCAGCACGCCCACTTGGGCGTCCATGAAACTCACGCAGGCATAGTAGCCCTGGATGCGCCGGCGAGCTTCATCGATCGGCACATTGGCATCGTAAAAGGGCGGACGGGCAATCTCCGGGATGTCCGGCGGCGTGGTGCCGGTGGGCACGGTGATTTGATCCAGCGGATAGAGATCAAAATATTTTTGCGGGGCGATCAGGGGCAGATGCGGACGATGAAATCCCGCGCCGATGAAGAACGGCCTGTCACGATGCTCTTCCATCAAGCGGGCGACGAGGCGGGCGGTGATGCCATCCGGGTGCGCCTCGTCTGGCCGAGTGCGCAGGACACGGGCATTCGTTTCCTGATACAGTTCGGGATCATGCTGCGGATCGGTGACGACATCCCAGCGGATGCTTTTCAAAAACTCGGGCGTGTGGGTGATCTTGCCGATGCCAGCGGTGAAGTAGCCCTGCGCCTTGAAGTGCTCCGGCAGGAACTGAAAATCCGCGCCGAGCACGACCCGCGGATCCACGCCATTGCCGACGACCTGCGTGGTACGCGGCAGGCGACCGCTGAGGAAGGATGTGCGCGAGGCATTGCACACCGGGTAGTTGCAGTAAGCGCGGTCAAAGCGCCGCCCCATCGCGGCGAGCCGGTCCAAGTGTGGCGTCTTCACCTGCGGATGACCGTAACTGGCAAAGCCCGCATTGAGATCATCGGACACGATGAAGAGCACGTTGCGCTTCGGCTCGGCGGCGTGGGCACACTGCCCGATGGTCAGGAACAAAACGAGTGCCTGAAATGAGGCGAGGCAGGTGAGAAAAAGGAGGCGGGTTTCATTGCTGGACGTTACTTCACGGTTTGCCGGGCGCGGGTTGCCCGGTCCATTTCAGGACGACGAGCGCGTGCGTGTTCTGCGCGGTGACGAACAGGTGGCCATCGTGAAACACGAGGTCATGCACGTCATCCCCACCGCCGGGAAAGACTTCCGCCGAGGTGAAACGGCTGAGTTCGCGCGGCGCACTGGGGTTTGACACGTCAATGGCCTGCACCGTCTGTCCGCCACCGGCGAAAACAATCGTGCCGGCGATTTCAAGTCCGTTCGGGCCGCGTTCATCGGGGAAGTCCACGGTGCTGAGCAGACGCGGTTTCTCCGGTTCGCTGAGATCAATGACCGCAACATTGTTTCGGAGGTCATCAGCGCGTTTGCTGTTCTGCGAGAGCGAACTTCCGATATAGACATGTTTGCCGCGCGTCATCACCCGGTTGGCACCGGCCAGACGCGCGTGTTCGAGTCGTCCCACAAGCTGCCACTGCGACGGCGGCAGGATGTCGCGGGTCTTGGCATCGGCCACCCGATAGACACCCAAGCGGCCGGGCCGACTCTTGCTGCCAAACCCTTCCGGCGACACAACGACCAACAGGTCGCCACAAAACGCCGCGTCGTGCGGAGAACTCAATTCTCCGCTGTCCCGCGTCTCACGCGCTCCCAAGAACTTGATCGTGTCGGGCAGGGAAACGTCCACGGCGAAGATGTGGCCGTGTTTGTTTGCGCCAAACACAACATTGCCGAGGCGCGCAAAGCCGTTGATCGTGTCCACGCGCGGGCGCTCTTCGATTTTCGCCAGTAATTTCGGTTGCGCAGGCTGCGCCACGTCGAACAACAGTGCGTCCCGCGTGCCGACCAACAGGCGATCCTTACTCAACGGCATCACCGTTTCGGCGTCTTCGTAAGCCAGCGGGTCGCTCGCGAACCAGAGCACCTTCGGCGCGGCGGGTTGTCTCACATCCACAATGGCGACCGAGCCGCCCTTGCCCTTCTCATACGGATAAACTCCACTGCGGGGCACCGCGCGTGTTGTGAACCCCTTGCCTGCGACGAACGCTATGCCGTCGCGAATCTCAATGTCGTGTGCACCGGCGAATGCCTTTTCATCGTGCAGCACCGCGATAGCAGTGAGCGCGTCGCGAAGAGGCGGTAGTTCGCGGTTGCTCCCACTTGGGACGGATTCGGGATTGCCGTGCATGAAGACAATCGGCCGCTCCAACGACGGTATCTGCTGTGTCTGATTTCCACTCACAATTACATAAGGGAAATAGTCTTTGATGTTCGTGCGTTGGATTCGGCCTTCCTTGATCGCTTTGCTGGATTCCAGATTCACCTGGTCGGAGATGCATGCGATCAGCAGATTCTTCACATTGCGGAACGCATATTGCGAGCCGCCCGACGGCGGCGTGGCAATCCCGCCGTGTCCGAAGAGCCGCACCGTGTCACAGTCCTTTAGTTGCATGAAGCTGGAGTTGTTTTCCGTCTTGATGCCGAAAACCGTCATGTCTTTCACGCCCACCGCTTCACACTGGCTGTCCCCGCTCGCGTGCTGGGCATGAAGCTGGTAAAAGGCGATGGGTTCCGTGTTGTGGGAGAGAAGGATGTGGCGGTAGGTCTTGGCTTCCGGATGACCGCCGCCATGGATGAAGAAGTTGTACCAATTTCCACCGCCATGGCCGGTAATGAGGACGAGCGGTTTGTCGAAGTTCAATGTCTTGAAGTTCTTGGGATGGGGGCTTCCGTGTCCGAAGATGGCGAGCCGGTTGATGCCCGGCGACCGCAGGATGGAGGTCCCGCCGCATTGCCACCGGAGGGCGTAGAAATCAACGGTGTCGCCCGGCACCGTTTCTTCGGCGTGATAGGGAACACTGATGCCGACAAACGCAACGTAGGTATCCGCCTGCGCGTTGTCGGCGGTATCCACGAGCGGACGGGGATCCTTCGCGTTTTGCAGGTTCCCAAATGGACTGCGGGTCATCAGGACGGAAAGATGATGCGCCACGCCGACCAGCTTCGTGTTCGGCTTGAGCCGTAGCGTTTGCTGGAGGCAGTAGTAGCCCTTAGGCAGAAAGACGATTTCGTTTTCGTCTATGGCTTTCTGGAGGGCAACGGAGTCATCCGTCTTTCCGTCGCCGGCGGCGTTATAGGGCGGGAGTTTCACATTTCTGGCTCCTGCCGTTTCCCAAGTCGGTGCCTGCCGCGACCAGATATGGCGTGCGCGCAAATCAACGGGTGGTGACCCATGCGCGATCTGAATGAACGTGGGCGGGCGTTTTCCCTGAATGGAAGGATGTTCGCTGAACTGGTAGCCGCGATACGGGGAAGGGTTCACCGCCACGGCGCAATGCAGGAGGCGCAGCCATGTTCCACGGGCAGGTTCCAAGGGCTGTTCAGACGTGAGACGCGTGGCATTTTGTACATACACATTCTGAAAGTAAAAGCTCCGTTCGGCGGTCAGCACGGTATTTTTCGGCGACGGCTGCTCGAATTCAATCAGGCTGTCCACCAGACACAGTGAACTGTCAAACGGCGCACGCTCACTGTTCTTGTAATTGACAATCAACGGCCCGGTGATTTTGGATTGAATCCGCCAGCCGACACCAATGAGGGGGCCGCGGGATTTGTGCACCAGCGCTGCTTCCGTCTGACCAATCAGGGTGATATGCGCCATCACCGGGGTCGGTTGCGTCCCAGTGCCGTCCTCTGGAAACTCCGGTGGCCAGCCGCGCGTATCAATGCCGATTTTTCCGCCGAGGATCGTGAGGTTGTGATGGCTGCCGCCGCTGCCCGCCGCGCCGCGCATCCCGGTGTGGCCGTGTTCATTATAGATCGTGCAATCCTGGATGCTGGAGCCTTCCGCCGCCTGCATGCGGATGGCGATGGCGCCACGGTTGCCCGCGCCGATGGAGATGTCAATGTTGTGAAAGGTCTGGTTGTAGCTCTCGCCGGAATCGTAATTGCCGAATCCCTTGTCGAACGAGCGCTTGAGGATGTGCACGGCGATCTTCTTCTTGCTTTCATCGCCAAAGCCGGGCGCGTTCGGCTTGAGATAAATCACAGCGCGCCGTGCCGGGTCTTTCGCCGAGCCGATGAGCACGCACGCATGGGCGTGGGACGAGCCGATTCTGCCGCTCGTCTGCACCCGAAAATTCTGTTCACACAAAATCGTGTCGGAGATGACGTACACCCCCGGCGGGAAAAATGCCGCCATCTGATGGTTGCGGGCGAAGTTGACGGCCTTCTGGATGGCTTGGGTCGAGTCCCGCTGCCCCTGCGGATCGGCGTGGAACGGAGCCGCCGTGACATCCACAAATCCCAGACGGGCAAGCGACTGATTCCCGAGTTCAGGTGGAACCGCGAGGACAAGTCCGCCCCCCACTGGTTCGCGCACGAATGGATGGATGTAGGGCAGGAACTTGTTCAGTTCGGCGTCGGTCAATCCCTCCTTGGTCTTGATCTTCGCCCGCAATTCTTCCGGTTGCACCACCGTCGGCAACTTCGATTGGCCGGCAACATGAAGTGCAACGAGAAGTGCGGTTCCGGTCAGCCACAGTTTCATCGGTTCACAGCACCCAGCCGCTGCGGTAGTCGCGATGGAGGAGTTTATTGGCCGCGGCGTCGTTGGTGATCTTCATGTTCGGTCCGTCCCAAACCAGTTTTTTACCGGCACGCAACGCGACGTTGCCGAGCATGAGAGTTTCCGTGAGGACTCCAGCATGGTTGAAATTGGCGCCCGGCGCCGGGCCGCCGCGACAGCCCTCCACGAACTCGTTGTAGTGGCCCGGCGAGCGCGGTAACGTCTTCGGCGGTTTGCCGTAGGCTTTCATCTTCGCTTCAGGGATGATCCGGTGGCCGGAAATCTTGCCTTTCTCGCCGATGTAAATGACGCCGTTGCTCCGGCGATTGGGATGAAGTTCCTCCGGTGACGCCGGCGACAAGCCGCCGTCATACCAACTCAACTTCAACGGCGGATGGTTGCCACGCGCAGGAAACTCCCAGCGGGCGATCACGCCCAGCGGGTAAACCTCCGGGTACATCTTCGTCGAGCTGGCCTCGACGCAGGTCGGGTGCCGCAGGTCGAGCGCCTTCCATGCTGTGGAGAGCAGGTGACAGCCCATGTCGCCGAGCAGGCCGGTGCCGAAGTCCCACCAGTTGCGCCAGACCCAGGGATGATATTCAGGATGATAAGGTCGAACGGGAGCCGGGCCGAGCCAGAGGTCCCAGTCCAGTCCTTCCGGCACCGGCGGCGTGTCGGATGGACGATCCTGCAATGCCGGGTAATGCCAGAACCTCGCGCCCCACGCGACTTGGACTTCATGTACCGGGCCAATCGCGCCGTCCGCGATCATCTCGCGCACCACGAACGCTTCCTCGGTGGCTTGGCCTTGATTGCCCAACTGCGTCGCCACACCGGCGCGTTTCGCTTCCTCCGCGACGGCGCGCGCTTCGGCGACCGACCACGTCAACGGTTTCTCGCAATAAACGTGTTTCTTCTTTTTGAGCGCCGCCATCGTGATGACCGCGTGCGAATGGTCCGGCGTCGCCACCATCACGGCGTCAACGTCTTCCTTCTCCAGCAGTTCACGGTAATCCGTGTACACTTTGCAACTGCGATTCTTGTAATGCTCGTCCACGGCGCGCCGCGCCGGTTCGCGGCCACAGACCTGGCTTGCTTTGCCTTGTCCCCAGTTCCACGAAATGTAGCCGTCGCTTTCCTTGTTCACGTCGCAGACGGCGACGACCTGCACTTCCTTGAAATTCAGGAAGTTCATCAGGTTGATGGTGCCTTGTCCGCCGACGCCGATACAGGCGAGCGTGGTCTTCGAGTTCGGTCCTGTTTGGCCAAAACCGCTTGGCAAGATGGAGAACGCCGTAACGGCGGTGGTGGTGGCGAGAAATTCGCGTCGTGAGATTCTCGTTTTCATATTTCAGCAACTCCGGCTTCGCGCATTGCTTTGCGCAGATGAGCTAATGAGTCTTTGTAATCCTTCGTGCCGACGTATTCGAGCACCAGCGGCACGTTCGGAGTGTGTTTGGCGGCAAGTGTGACGAATTGTTTGTAGTCAATGTCGCCCTTGCCGGCAGCGACGCCGCGCTGGACGTGCACTTTGCGGTCCTTGGCGTGGATGCAGTCAATCCACGGCGTGAGTTGCTTGAACATCTCGTCGAGGTCGTTGACCTCGATGATGTTGGCGGCGTCGAGCAACGCGCGGATGCGGGGCGAGTTCACATTTTCGAGATAGGTTCGCAACCGCTTGGCGCTTGTGAAGAAACTCCAGTGCGACGGTTCCATCAACACTTTCGCATCGTGCTTCGCGGCGATCTCGCCAAGCTGGCGACCCGTGGCGACCATCTGTGTCCAAACTTGGTCCTGAAATTCCAGTGGGATGCGCGGCGCTGGGGCTTTCTCGTCGTGGAAGTGCCCGGCCTCGGTGATGAACGTGCGCACGTTCATGTGGCCGCCGACTTCCATCATCGCGTCGAAGTACGCGAGGTTGGCTTTGCGCTCGGCTTCGTCGGGATGAATGAGGTTGGTATAGACGCCGATGCTGTGAATCTCGATACCGGCGTCGCGGTATGGCTTCGCAATCTCCCGGCAACGCGCGGACGTCAAACTGGAGACATCGGCGCGGCTGTTGTATTTCCAGAACTTGCTGTCCTTCTGGCTGAGGAAAAGCTGGATGAGCTTGATGCCGGAGCCGGCAAGTTCCTTGGCAAGTTCGGCGTTGGTGAGTTCGCCGAAACCGAGCGTGGCGACGCCGATTCTCATGCCGGATGCGGCTTGGCTGGATCGTGGCAACATCGCGAGGGCTGCCGTGGCAAACATCTGTCCCAGAAAAACCCGGCGAGGAAAGGTGTGTCTCATGATGGTTGCGATTGTAGTGATCTTTTTATCGCTCTGCAAGCTGTTGTCTTGGCCCGTTTGATTTGCTTGCTTCTCTGCGTGAAGCTGGCATTGTAGAACTCACGTTGCGGTCTATCCGTTCATTGGTGTGTGCCCGTAGCTCAATTGGATAGAGCGTTGGCCTCCGGAG
>VHCW01000063.1 GCA_016871575.1 Verrucomicrobiota bacterium | reverse complement strand
GTTACAAAGTCAGACCGCCGATGCCCCGGCGAGGCCGGCCAGTTCGACGACTCGCGGATCAATGAGGTTCAGTTTCAACACCGTCGGACACTGTCCGGCCCGGAGTTCGCGGAGCATGCGGCTGGATCGAAGTTTCATGGTTGGCAGATTAGAGAAGAATGGTTCGCATTTGAAGTCAAAAACAACCTTCTACTGACCCCTCATCGCGCAGGCGCAGCCGGAACAAGCCGAGCGAACCGAGACGCCATCTGCGGCAAACCGAAACAGGATGCTGCTCAGGCTGCTAACTGCTTGTTTGTCCGTTGTCAGGCTTTGCCCCCGATCATTGACCCCGATCAGAAGATAAATCCTGAGACTAAACAACAAACGCACCATGTGATGAAATAGCCGAGTGACTGTTTAAGCGCCTTGGCTCGTTTGAATAGATACACAGGAACAAGCCACAGCCATCCACCTAATTTTTTTGTGTCGTGCCCAGCCTTCTTAAGGATGTGTTCATCAATGGCGCAAAACACAGTGTTCAACCCGAACCAAAATATGAGGATTACCCATAAGTTATTTGAATGTATTGCATTTAAGAGGCCATTTAGATCCATTGCATCTAAGAAGCTATTCGGCGCTATGTCCTGCGCGATTTTCGGCGCTTCTTTTACAATGAATTGTAATAGGATCTCCCCCCAAATGGGGAAAAAAGCCAATGTCCAAACAAGTCCATTATTTACAGCCGAACCTGAAAGGGGTGGCGGTGTTTTGACAATCTGCTTAAGTACCGTTTGGCCAATGGGGAGCCAGTTTTCAAAACCTTCCCTCCACACCAGCGTTTCGTTGGAAAGAGTCCCATTAACGAGAAGCCGTTTCATGCAGTCATCCGTGACGGGGCCGATCCGTTTACCGTCGAGGGAATAATACCAACTTGAAATCTGATTTTTCGTACCAGCTTGGTCCTTTGGCGGTGGGTTAGCCGGTGGTGGGGGAGGCGGGATTGTCACCTTGGGAGATGAAGCAGGCACAATCAGGTTTTGCCCACATTTTGGGCATTGTACTTGAACACCAGCTCCCGATTCGTCAATTGCAATATGCTGTCCACACTTGCTGCAAGAGAATTGAATGTCCATAATCAATCGCCTTCCTTCCGTTATTTGTGTTGCTCAACGTGTATCTTCTTAAAGCGTGTCCAAATACGTATAAAGTTCCGGCAGTCGCTCACGATTGAATCGGAATTGTGTGGCTGTCTTCGGAAGGGAAGAGGCGCTAATAAACCGACCTCTGCTCCTGCTCCAAAGGCAAGGCTGGTCTTCGCATATCTTAACTGCGGGCTGGGCATTCTTCCGAATCCACTCCCATATTCTTCTGCCCAAATCCTCAGTAGTCCTCCTGCAAGATGGATTATGCTTGCGAATGTAGAGGATGAACTCGTCGTTTCCCATTTCAATAGTCATCTCCTTGTTCCTTTCTCGCCGAACATTTGTTCGGTTGGTGTCATCGTTTATTACTTTTCGATCATTCGCGTTCAATCTTCCCCAGCGAGACTAACAAACTCATGCGGCTGACGGGGTCACTCCAATCGCTGCAGCTGTCACCCCCCGACGACGATGGACATTTCGTTGCTCCATTGGCCGACTTGCTGGTCGTTGACTCGATAGATGGCGCGGTATTTCCAGTTGGTCAGCGCGCTCGGCTGCGGAGCGGTGTCGGTGTAGCCGGGCGTGGTGTCGAACGCGAACTTCGTCCAGTGATAAAATACGGCAATCGGCGAGCGAAAGCAGTCGGTCGCTATTCGCGGTTGCGCTGGTGCGCTGGTGCGCTGGTGCGCTGGTGCGCTGGTGCGCGGTTGCTATAGATGAAGTCCGTTCTCATCTCATTCCGGATTGCACGTATAACGCGGCGACTCCCGTAAAGTCAAGATTGCTTTTGCCAGTTGCAGGCCACGCTTGTCCGCCTCAGGCGGATAAACCTCCACGTGGCGAATTCCAACGCCGCGTCAGGAGCCGAGTCCGACGAGACGCCGAGGGCGAGGGCGGCAAACGCGGCCCACAACGCAACCCAACAACGGTTCGGGGGGAACGGCAAGAATTCAGTTTGTATCACCACGGAAATATGGGTATTGTGAACACACACAGGTGATCCATGACAACGCTCACATTGCAACTGCCCGACGAAGCTTTGGCGGCGACACGAAACGACCCGGCTCGTTTCACCGGGGAAATGCGGCTGGCCGCTGCCATTCTCTGGTACGAGCAGGGCACCGTCTCCCAGGAAATGGCGGCCAGCATCGCGGGGTTGGATCGCACGGATTTTCTTCTGGCGGTGGCGCGACGCGGCCAGCCGTCGTTTGTCGTTGACTTTGCGGATCTGGATCGGGAGTTGGCCCGTGGATGAGTGCGCGGTCATCAATGCCTCACCGCTGATTTTCCTTGCGCGCAGCGGACATCTGGCGCTTCTGCCACAATTCGCCCGTCGTCTGCTGGTGCCGCAACCCGTGGCCGAGGAAATCTCGCGGCGCGGCGAGCAGGATGTCACGGCGCAGGCGTTGCGGACGGATCGCGCCTACACGGTCACGCCCGTTGCCGGTATTCCTCCGTTCATTGAGCAATGGGGTTTGGGCGGTGGCGAGTCCGCGGTGCTCGCGTTGGCGCAAGCCACGGCGGGAGCAGTCGCGGTGATGGATGACCTGATGGCGCGGCGGTGCGCCGCGGCGCTGGGCATTCCGGTGCGTGGCACGCTGGGAATCGTCCTCGCGGCAAAGAAGAACGGATTCATTCCGTTGGCCCGTCCGGTCCTCGAAGACATGGTTCGCGGCGGCATGTTTCTTTCCCGTCAAGTCTTGGACGAAGCCCTGCGCCGCGTCGGCGAGTGAAGCCGACCGTATTTCGTTTCTTGAGAACCCTGCCCCCAACGGCAACCGGGGCGGTTGCCCTACAAATCACCTCGGCGGCTCCCAGATGGCAACGCCCATGTGGTAGCGGTCGTGGTTCTCGACGCGCTTGGCGTAGTAGGCGGTCACGATCTTGCCGTCGGCGCGCTGGACGCTGCTCGGATAACCGCAGTCCTGTTCGAGACTGTTGGCGAGACGGATCGGGTCGCCCCACGTCTTCCCTTCGTCGCCGCTCAGCTTCGCCAGCACGCCGAACTGGCCTTTTACGCGGTTGCCATACGTGAGCAGGAGCCGGCCGTCTTTGAGGCGCGCGAGGTGGGCGTTGATTTCGTTGCGCTCCGTCACGCGCTGCGGGCCTTGCCACGTTGCGCCGTCGTCGTCGGAACGGAACAACTCGACGGCATCAATGCGCGCCGCGGCCATCCAGCGTTTGCCGCCGAGGTGCAGCAGCGAGGTCTCGTTGTGCTTCTCGCCGATGACCGCAGTCGGTCGCCACGTTTTGCCATCGTCGTCGCTGCGAAAATGCCACGCCTGATACCGTTTGGTTTTGAAACTCTTCGTCGGGTCAGCAAGTTCACCGCCATAACACGAGGCGTGCAGCGCGCCATCCTCGCCAACGACAATCGGGCCGAACGGGATGAACTCGGTCCAACCTTTCTGCGGCGCAGGAAATTGCTTCCGGTGCGTCCACGTGCGACCGCCATCGCTGGAACGGCAGACCCATGTCGAAATGATGGCATCACGAAACACCTGTTGTTTGGGACGCTCTGGCTGCTTCACGTTTGTCCAGCCGGAACAAAGCACGATCAGGTCGCCATTCTTCGCGAGGCCGGAAGCGACGTTCATGCGAACCGTATCCGGCTCGTGTTGCGTGACCGCGCCGGCCTTGGTCCAGAATTCGCCGTTGGCGCTCGTCCAACACTCGGCGTCGCCTTCCATCTGGCCGTGGCTGGGGCGATTGAAGATGATGGCGGCAATCGTGCCATCGCGGAGCACGGTGAGTTGAGGCCAAGCGCAGACGTTGTCAATCGCGATGTAACGTGTCGTGATGACAGGTTCAGCGGCGAAACTGGTCGCAGCAAGAACGCTGACGCAGATGCCGGAGATAAGTTTCATGGTCGCAGCCTACAGGATCACGCCGGGTTGATACGCAGCACCGTCGGGGAACTCTTTTGCGATGGCCTGCACGCAAGCGCAGAAGGCGTCCACCTGTTGCGGCGCGTCGCCGGCGTTGGCTTTGCCGGCGGCGATGAGGCGCTGCATGGTGGGTTTCGTCAGCGCGAGGCGTTTGTCGTTGACGAGGCGGGTGAGGAGATCGTTTTCGCGGGCTTTGCCGGCGCGCAAATCGCGGGCGACCTGCACGGCGTGTTCCTTGATGACCTCGTGGGCGGTCTCGCGGCCGGCGCCGGTTTTGACGGCTTCCATCATCACGGTGGTGGTCAGCAGGAACGGCAGGTAGCGCATGAGTTCCTGCTCGATGACGGAGGCGAAGACCTCCATCTGGTTGAGGATCGTGAGGAATGTCTCCAGCAGGCCGTCGAGCGCGAAGAACGCGTCGGGCAACATCACGCGGCGGACGACGGAGCAGGAGACGTCGCCTTCGTTCCACTGGTCGCCGGCGAGACCGGCGGCCATGGCGAGGTGGCCCTTGAGGACGACGTGCAAGCCGTTGACGCGCTCGCAGGAGCGGCTGTTCATCTTGTGCGGCATGGCCGAGGAACCGACCTGGCCCTTGGCGAAACCTTCGGAAGCGAGTTCGTGGCCGGCCATGAGGCGCAGCGTGCGCGCGAAACTCGACGGGCCGCTGGCGATGAGGCACAACGCGCTGATGACCTGCATGTCGAGGCTGCGCGGATAGACCTGGCCGACGGCGTTGAAGGCGGCGGGCATGCCGAGGTGGTGCAGGATGCGGTTCTCCAATTCGGCGGCTTTCCTGGCGTTGCCGTCGAAGAGCGTGATCTGGTCGAGCCGCGTGCCGACGGCGCCCTTGAGGCCGCGGGCGGGATAAGTGGCGATGACGTTCTGCAGGTCGCCAAACGCGAGCAGCGTCTCCTCGCCGAACATCGCGAAGCGTTTGCCGAGCGTCGTGACCTGCGCGGCGACGTTGTGCGTGCGGGCGGTGAGCGGAATGTCGCGCGTCGTGGCGGCGCGGCGGGCGATGCCGGCGAGCACGGCGACAGTCTTGCGGCGAATTTCCAGCAACGAGCGGAAGACCTGGAGTTGCTCGACGTTCTCGGTGAGGTCGCGGCTGGTCATGCCCTTGTGGATATGCTCGTGGCCGGCAAGACCACAGAACTCCTCGATGCGCGCCTTCACGTCGTGGCGGGTGACGCGCTCGCGTTCCATGATGGAGGCCATGTTGACCTTGTCCTTGACCTTCTCGTAAGCCTTGATCGCGCCGCTTGGCACAGGGATGCCGAGGTCGCGCTGGCTTTTGAGCACGGCGATCCAGTAATCGCGTTCGAGGCGGACTTTGCCCTCGGGCGACCAAAGGGCAAGCATCGGCGCGGTGGCGTAACGTTCGGCGAGGATGTTGGGGATGGAGTCAGGCATGGGATGTTATTGGTTTGTCGGCATTCTAGGCTGCCGCAACGACCGGGCAAGAGCAAAATCCGTCATCCGATCTCTGCGAGGATCTCGCTCACCTTGACCACGCGCCCGCCCTGCTCGCGGCTGCGGATGCCGGCGATGATGACGCTCATCAACTCGATGGTCTCATCGAACGGATACTGTCGTTTGCCCGTCTTCAAGAACTCGACGAACGCCACGAGCTGGCCGCGAAACGCGTTGTAGGTGTCGCGCAACGTGACAGCAATCTGCCCCTTCGTGCCGTAGAGATGGACGCCACCGAAGCTGCCGTAGGCGTCGTGGATCGCCGGGAGCGTGAGCTGCACACCGCTGCGATGCACGACGTGAACGATATCGGAGCCGGCGCGGTTGTTTGTCTGCACCGACTCGAATCCCGGCCCGACGACCGGCTGGACGGCTTCGAGCGCGTGGATGCCGTAACGTTCCCACGTCTTGCAGGTGAAGCTGGTGATCCAGCGCAGGTCGCCAAGTTCGTCCTTTCGCGCTGCGACCTCAGGAATCTCCGGCGCATAACGCATCCCGCTGTTCGAGAGGATGCGTCCTGTCTCGCGCTGCCACTGGATGAACTGGCGAAGGTCGGGCAGATTGATCGCCATCGGTTTGTCAATGAACACCGGCAAACCCGCCTCGATGAATGGCCGGGCGCGGCGGACGTGATCGTTGCCGTCGTCGGTCGCGATGACGGCGGCATCCACGTGGCCGATGACGTCTTCCGGTTTCGCGACGACGTGCTCGATCAACGATGCGGCGGCGACCTTCGGCGCGTCGGCGGGATCGTCGGTCCAGACGTGCGTGACGCGCGCGCCGGGGATGCGGACGGTTTCGAGCGGTTGGCCGCCGAGATATTTCGGGATGCCCGCGTAGGGGCACTTTGCCATCTCGTCGGGATTGTAGCCGTTGATGATCGCCGACCACGAATACGGGTGGCCGTTGCCCTCGATCATGCCGAGCATCGCGATGCGGATTTCCTTGCTCATGAGAGTTCGATTGCCTTTCCGCTGCGCGACGATTCGAGCGCGGCGAGGTTGAATTTCAATGTTTGCGCCGCCTCGGCGATGGTGGCGAGGGGTGTCGGTTTCCTGCGCATCCCGTCGAGGAATGCGTTGGCCTGCGCGATGAAGATATCATCCCGCTCCAACGGAGCGGCCTTGTGATGTTTCCATTCCTTCGCGCCGCGACGGAACACGCTCCAGCGCTGTTCGTGTCCCTCGACGCGCACGCTGCCACCTTCGCAGTTAATCTGCAGCGTCATTTCGTTCGGCGCCTGGAACTGGTTCAATGCGTAGTTCACCAGCACGTTGCCGTTATGGGCCGTCACGTTCACGGTGTCCTCGACCGTCACGCCTTCGAGCACCTGATGCGCCGCGTCGCAGAAGAGGCGCGTCGTCGGCCCGACAAGCCATTCGACGACGTTGGCGATGTGCGTCAGCGCGTCCTGGATGGCGCCGCCGCCGGATTCGTGCCGGGTGTAGTAAATCTCGCGGTACGCGGGGCGGAACGTCGGGAAATGCTGCCCCGCCGTAACGGTCACGTGCATCGGAATGCCAAGTTTGCCGCTTCGGAGGAAAGCGCGCGCGCCGAGAATCCACGGCATCACGTGATAGACATACGCCACCGCCGTGAATGGTCCCGACCGCGCCGCTGTGTTGCGCAGTTCGTCCACTTTGTCGAAGCCCGTGCTCAACGGTTTCTCGATGAACACCGCCGCGCCGTGCCGCAACGCGGCGAGCGCAAGCGCGACGTGCGTGTGCGCCGGCGTGGCGATGACGATGCCGTCATATTTCCGCGCGGCAAGTGCTACATTGAAGTCAATGAACTGCGTGACGCCATATTGCTGGGCGACGCGTTCCAGCAAGACCACGTTGTTATCACACGCTACGACCTCAGCCCGACCCGTGCGTTGGAAGCAACGCAGATGTCGCTCCCCGATGCTGCCACAGCCGACAACAAGAATGACGTCTTTTTTCATGGTTAGCGCAAACTCCAATGTGCCTGCCGAAGCAGGGCTTTCGATGGCATCTTCATCTGTTCATACCAAACCGTCAACAGCGAACCGTCGCCGAGTTCCACGGTGCTTGGATAACCGAGATCGCCGCCGAGGCCGTCACCGGAGATGATCATCGCTTCACTCCAGGTCTTGCCGTTGTCGGCGCTCAGGCGCGCTTGGTTTCCAAATGGTGGCCGGCGGTGGCCGTAGGTCATGAGCAGCCGTCCGTCGCGCAGCTTCAGCAGATGCGACGGCAGACCGTAGCAGATGGGATGCGGCTCGGTCCATGTCTTGCCGCCGTCCCGTGATTCGGTTTGCAACGTCCAGCTTGAATTCGCTTTGTTGTGATTGCGAATCTGGGCGATGAGCGTCCCGTCGTTTGCTTCGACCACGTGGAGTTCGTGGTAGCCCTTCATGACCTCATCGCCTTTGCGCGCCGGAATCTCGGCCAGCCAGCGCCATGTCTGGCCATCGTCGGTGGATTCACACACACCGATCTTCTTGTCGTCGGTCCACAACTGCTTGCCGGCGTACAGCAGCCGACCGTCGCGAAGTTGGATCGGACCGTGCGGGCTGCCCACGATGGTAGGCAATCGCGTTGACCAAGTCTTGCCGCCGTCGGTCGAACGGATGAGCCACACGCCAAGCTCGGCTTTGCGTTCCTCTTCGTTCAACCGGTTGTGACACGCCTGCCAGCGCGCAAGTTGTTCCGGAGCCATCTTCACTGTCCCCCAACCCTTGCCCGTCAGTTCCCCGAAGATTTCCTGCTTCTTCAGGTAGGACTCGTAGGCGAGGGACGTGAACGTCGTCACGAGCAGCGTGCCTTTGGCGGTCTCGACAACGCCGGAGTCGCGGTCGTCAGTGGCGCTGTCGAGCAGAACGCGCGGATACGTCCACGTCGCGCCGTTGTCGCGCGAGGTCATCGCGTGTATCTGGCCGAACGGACAGACGTGATGCTCGCGTCCGCCGGAATACGTGACCCAGAGTTCGCCGTTGGCCCGCCGCGCGACGGTCGGCCAGCCGTGATAATACTCTGGCTGTTGGCTGATGATTCTTGTCTCGATGATTTTCGCCTCCGGCGCAGCCGGTGCGGCATGCGCGAAGCCGGCGAGCGCAAGAACGCAGAGAACAAAACAACGTTGGCAGGGTAGATGTGGTTTCATGGTTGTAAAATCAGAAGCGGCCGTGTTTTTCCACAAGCTCGCGCATGATGGCGATGCGGCGCTCGTCGGCTCCCGGCGGCACTTGGTCGCCGGCGTTGGCGATGAAACGGCTGGTCGTCTTCTTCTGGTCGAGCCACTCCATCACCTTCGCCTCGAATTCCGCCAGCGGCGCGTCGGGCATCCAGAGGCTCGGCGAGACACCGCCGGAGAGGATGAACCGCTCGCCCGCTTCGCGGCGGCATTCGGCGGCGTTCAGGTCGCCCGTCGGCGCGGGCGTGACGGCGTCGGCGCAGTCCGCACCGGTGTCGCGGATCATCGCGATCGCGCCGCGCAACCGGCCATCTATGTGCACGGCGACGAACTTCCCGGCGCGGTGCAGGCGCGCAATGGCCTCGACGTAGAAATCGCGGGACCATTCGTTGAAGAACGACGGCGGCTGGATGTCGCTGGAGAAGTTGTCGCCCATGATCACGATTTCCGCCGGCGACTGGCAGAGCAGATCCACCAGGTCGAGTGTGTTCCGATTCACGCTCTCCACCGTCTCGTGCATCAGGCCGGCCCAGTCGGCGGCGGCGTAGGCGACCGCCTCGACGCCCATCCAGTAGTTCAGCAGATGTCCCATCGCGCTGTAGCCGGGCGAAATGTAAACGACGCCGTCATCGCCCACGTAACGGTCCCACGCGGCGAAGCGTTCCCAGTGCGGCGCGAACCGCCGCCGCGACATCGCGTAGCCGAACACACGCAGGTCCGCCTCGGTCCGGATGCCCCACCGGCTGATGCCCCACGCATAGCTCGTCTCTTCCCACGTTCGTGTGCGCTCGATGGAACCGAGCGGCGTCTCGATCCGCCAGACGATCTCGGTGGCGCCGTTGTTGGTGCGCCGCTCGGTGGTGGCCTTCACGTCCGGCGAAAACGTCGCCGAGTAGAACGCCGCGAGATTCGGCAGGTAGAAGCCCGCGCCGACGCGCTTGTGGCAGTCAATCAACTCCCGCTCCGGCTCGACATACGTCTGGCTCAAGTCCCACGGCAGGCGGTGGCGATGATAAAACCAGTGCGACAGGTCGAGCATGTAGGGCACGACGTCCGGAGTTTCTCCGCGATACACAGCGAGGATTCGTTCACGCAGGGTCATGTTTCCTTTGTCTAGGTTTGAATCAACGTGTCCGCAGTATCGGTTTGCTTCACCGGTGAAACAACCGTAATCTCCTGGTCAGTTTGCCTGACCAGATGAACATGAGAACTCCGCCAACCCCGCTGCCGCAGCGGCTCTCGCTCGTCGCCCAGACAGCGCAAAGCTTGCGCGAAGCCATCCGGGCCGGTCAGTGGCGGATGCATCTGCCGGGTGAGCGCGAACTTTGCGCGCACCTTCAGGTCAGCCGCCCCACGTTGCGCGCCGCGCTGGAAGAACTCCAACACAACGGATGGCTCGACGTTTCGAGCCGCCAGCGCCGGCGCATCCGCGCCCGGCCCGCCGCCAGTCGCCGCGCAAAGCAACAAGAGATCGCGATGCTCTCCCCCTGGTCCCTGCTGGAGATGGCGCCTCCCATGATGTTCATTGTGGACATGTTGCGGAACAAACTTGCCGAGGCGGGCTACGCGACGAAGTTTCTCGTCAATCGCGCCTGTTTCTCGGCGCGCCCCGAGCGCGCGCTCGACGCATTGCGCCGCCAGAACCCCAACGCCGTCTGGCTCGTGTTCGGCTCGAAGGAACCGATGCAACGCTGGTTTGTCCGCCAAGAGTTGCCGTGCATCGTGGCGGGGTCGTGCGGTCCGTACATCGCCTTGCCGTCGGTGGACGTTGACTATCGCGCCACCTGCCGGCACGCGGGCGGCGTGTTGTTGCGCAAAGGTCACCGGCGGCTCGCGCTCGTGCTGCCGCAGGATGCCTACGGCGGCGATGTCGTGAGCGAAGCGGGACTGCGTGAAGCGCTGGCTTTGGTGCCGGGGACCGCGCCGTTGCGCGTGGCGCGCCATGACGGCACCACGACCCACCTTTGCACATTGCTGGATGAAGTGCTGCTGGCGCCACATCCGCCAACCGCTTTTCTGGTCGCCCGCTCCCTGCACGTGCTGACGGTGATGATGCACCTGCTGCGACGCGGCAAACGCATCCCGCAAGACGTGGCGGTCATCTCGCGCGACAACGATCCGTTCCTCGCATCCACCACGCCGATGGTCGCCCGTTATGACATCAACCACGTGCAGTTTGCCCGTCGTCTTTCGACAGCCGCCCGTCAACTGGCCGAAACCGGCAGCTTGCCCGCACAAGCCATCCGTCTGATGCCGAAGTTCCTCGCCGGCGCGACGGTGTAACAACGCCGCCGCGTTGAAATGACACGCTGCGACTTCACTCCGGGCTGTGCGCTGGAAATACCGCGAGATCCGCGAGTCTTGCGCCCGGTCCGGAGGGCGATGCTCCGTCGCCGGCCGTTTCGCTGCTCACCTTTTTTGCGCGTCGAAGACTTCACGATAGAATTGCCAGCCGAGCGCCTTGAGAACCGCCATCGGATTGTGGCCGACGCCGGGCAGGACGGTAAACGTGTGCGGGATTTCGAGCTTCACGAGGTGCTCGTGAAAATTACGGTTGAATGCGGAAGTTTCGTCTTGGTCTCCGATGACTTGACGGATGGGCATTTTCCCACGCAACGCCCCAGCGTTCCGCGCTGCCAGCATCCATGGACTTTGCGCTTTGAAATACATCATGTCGCCGCCAAAGGCATCCTGCAGTATCTGTTCGCGTCCTTGTGCACCGACACGTGGCGCCTGATTGAGTTCCGGCTGCAACGGTCCCGCGCCCAGCATAGAGATTGCACAAAACAGTTCCGGATACTTGAATCCCAGCCGCCCGGCACCATAACCGCCCATGCTGAAACCTTCGATGATCCGCCCCTCGCGTGCGGCGATGGTGCGGAACGTGGCATCAATGTGCGGCAGCAGTTCCTTGATGACGATGGTCTCCACCGGCCGCTTGCCGTCCTTGGAATCGCACCACATTCCGTTGCGAAGCCCGTTGACGAACACCACCAGCATCGGTGGCGTCTTGCCAGTGCGAATAGCGGCATCGAAATGCGCCACGAGTTGCGGTACGCCGGGCAGCCCGCCGCCGCTACCGTGCAGCCAGTACAACACCGGGAACCGCCGCGTCTTTTCCGTGTCGTAACTTTCCGGCGTGTAAATGTGGTAGCTGACTTTTGTCTTGGCCGCCGCGCTGTCGAACGTGCGGAATTGAAGTCGCGGCGCGCGGACAACCGGTGTGACCCAACGTGGCGGGTCGTCTTGGACAGCCGCCGGCGTTGCTCCAGAGGATGCTGGGGGCGCAATCACGAATTCCGGGTCGTAGGAGCCTGTGGTCTGCGGATCGGGATCGTTCTTGGCGTCTTCTGACCGGGTGTGTTTCCGCGTCTCGTCCATTACAAATTCAACGAGTTCGCCCAGTGTCATCTTTCCGTCGGGATATTGTCCCGCATTCCCGCGTTGATAGCCATCGGCCTGGCCTTCGAACGCCTTGATGACGGCGTAAGTGAAAGGATTGATCAGTTTGCCCTCAATCCGCCTCGGATTGGAGAGCGCACCGTTTTTCTGGCTGGTGATCACGAGAAAATTACGACCCTGTTCTTTGCGGGTTTGCCACAAGTTCTTCGTCTTTTCGTCGTTGTTCAGAAACTCCACCAGCCCGCCGGAATGACAGGCCATGGTCAAGACTACAACCGTTCGCGCCGGGAGCGCGAGCAGTTGACCTGCATATTCACGCCAATCGAGATAGGCGGGACGCCAGAGCTTGGCGCCGGGGTCGTCAAGCGGCAGCCCGCCGAGTTTTCCCGATCGTCCCTGCACACCGTGACTGTGTGAGTAAACGATAATGGTGTCGTTGGAGCCAAGGTTCTGACGGCAGGATTCCAACTCGTTCACAATCCGGTTACGAGTGATCAGGAAGGGAAACGGATTCTTCGCATATTCATCATGGCTTCTCACAGGCTCCTGAAGGATGTGGCTGGCAAAACCCAAAGGTTCGAGACGACCCTTGATGGATTGCACGGCGTCCCAACCGCGCTGCTGCTGGGACACGGAATCCTCAATCATCGCCTTGCTGAACGCGAAGAAAAGCCGGCGATCTTCTTTGGCTGCGGCGTAAAAGTTCCAATTGGCATCGCCAAGCGCGTTGAGTGCCGCCAAAGCATCGTGCCCGACGCCGCGCAACACGAGGAAGTCATGACGAATCCCAAGCCGCGCCAGATGGGCGCTCAACTCTTGGTTTGGCGGCAACATTCCGTCACGGTCTCCCACTGCCAGCCGAAGGCGGGTGCGACCTGCCAGTCCGGTCTTGTTTTGTTCCGCCAACACCCACGGGCTTTGAGCGCGATAGTATTCGATGTCGCCTCCCCAGACAGTTTTGAAAATGTGTTCGCGTTCTTGGGGTTTGGCAGTGGTGCGCGGCCCTTTGAAATCCAAGTCCAACGGCCCGCCTCCAAGAATTGAAACAGCGCCGAAGAGGTTGTGATGTTTGAACCCCAGCCGCCCTGCCCCATAGCCGCCCATGCTGAAGCCTTCGATGAGCCGGCCTTCGCGCGAGGCAATCGTGCGGAACGTCGCGTCAATGTGCGGCACCAGTTCCTTGATGATCACCGTTTCCAACGGCACGTTGCCGCCGTTCCAGTCGCAGTACATCCCGTTGACGAGACCGTTGACGAACACGACGAGCATCGGCGGTATTTTGCCCGCGCCAATGGCGGTGTTGAAGTGCTCCACAAGGGGGCGAATCCCCAGCAGCCCGCCGCCGCTACCGTGCAGCCAATACAACACCGGGAACCGCCGTTCCTTGTCCGTGTCGTAACTTTCCGGCGTGTAAATGTGGTAGCTGACTTTTGTCTTGGCTGCCGCGCTGTCGAACGTGCGGAATTGCAGTCGCGGCGCGCGGACAACCGGTGTGACCCAGGTTGACGGTGATGCGACTGCCGCCACAAGGACGGTAATGAGAAGGAGTTTCATTTGCGCGTGTTGATGACAGCAAGTTGTCTGGCCCGAAGGTCGCGGTCAAGCAGTATGTTGATCACAATGTTGATCCCAATTCGCCGTGCTCCATATTTGGAGTGCGGGGCTTGCTCCCGCTTTGACGTTCCTTCGATTATAGTCCTCAGCACGCCAACACACCATCCGCCAGTCATATCAGGCATGGACTGTGACCGAACTGCGGCTCAGTTCCACAAAATGGTGCTGCGTGAGGGCGGCGATCAACGCCGATTGATTGGCAGCAACCAGTCGCAATAACGCATCGTTATCAATGTTCCCGGTGGAAATCAGCAACAGTTTTGGAGGCATCCCTTGCAGCCAGTAGCTGGTCACAAAATCACTGTCTTTCGTCACCAGGACGCGGCTTTCACGCGCGGCTATCGTGGCCAGTTCCTGATCGGGTGTCCGGTTGCCCAATGCCAGATCCAAACAATGCACGGTGTCATGCCCACCGGCCGCCAACGCGCGGGCCAAACGACGGGGAAGCTGGGCATCCAGCAAGAACTTCATGCCGTGACCGGTTCCATGCGTTTGACTTGGCTGAGCCGTGCGCCATAGGCGCAGGCAGCCCGCAAGTCATCCGCCTCAAGGTCCGGGTAATCCACAAGGATTTGCGCCTCGGTCATCCCGCTGCTGAGCAACTCCAGCAGCCATTCCACCGGATAGCGCAACCCGCGCACACACGGTTTGCCATGGCAGATTTGTGGGTCCACCGTGATTCGCTGCAATAATTGCTCGACACTCATTTGTTTCACCTGCGGCTGAATCTACCGCATTGCGACGATTGCGACAAGCCCTCAGCGCGCCAACATCACTACCCGCAAGCCGTAGCGGATGTTACGATCCGAAGGGTCTTTGAAGCCGCGGAACGCCGACCGGAAATCCGAGGCACCGCTGCGCCACGAACCGCTGCGCAACGCCCGTCCCACCCCGGATGCGGCACCGGTCGGATCAGTGGCGGATTTGCCGCTATACTCTCCATACCAATCCTGACACCACTCCCAGACGTTGCCGTGCATGTCGTACAAGCCCCATTGGTTTGGTTTCTTCTGCCCGACAGGATGAGTTGTACCCCCGCTGTTGTCTCCGAACCATGCGTAGTCACGCAATTTGACTGGGTCGTCTCCATAGTAAAACTCGGTCATGGACCTGGCCCGACACGCATACTCCCACTCGGCTTCCGTCGGCAGCCGGAATGTCTGGCTTGGCAGTTTCCCTTTCAAAGCCTCCATGAACTTCTGGCAATCTTCCCAATTGACGGAGTCAACCGGATTCTTACCGCCCTTGAAGTTACTCGGATTGCTGCCCATAATTTTCTCCCATTGCTCCTGCGTCACCTCGAACTTACCGAAGTAGAACGGCTTGGTAATCGTCACCCGATGCACCGGCTTCGCGTTGCTAATCTTGTCAGATCCCATCATGAATGTGCCGTCGGGGATGAGTATAAATTCCATCTTCACACCGCCGCCAAGGTCAACACTCGTTTCCTTCACCTGATTTGCGGTTGACGGCTGCAACGGTCGGGGCGCTGAGGTCCCTCCCACATTCGGCGCCGCCTTCATGAAGAACGCGCCGGCCATCAGGTCGTTGATCTTCGCCAGCGTCTTGATCTCGCGCAGCACCGCGACATTCTGCGCTGCGACCGATGGATCGCACTTCAACTCCTGTAGCGGCACGCCTTTCAGCGGGCTGAGATCCGTGACGCGCGTGTTCTGACACCAGAGCACTCTCAGCGGCATTCCTTCCAACGGTTTGAGGTCGCCGACCGCTGTGTCGTTGCAGCCCAACACCGTCAACTTCATTCCCGCCAATGGCGATAGGTTGCTGACAAGCGTCCCGCCGATGCTCAACTCCGTCAACGGCATCCCCGCCACCGGCGAGAGGTCTTTCACCGGGTTGTTCAGGCAATACAGCGCCTTTAGCGTCAGTCCTTTCAATGGCGACAAATCACTCAGCACCCCTTTTTGATCCGCCGTCCACGGCATCAGCGTCAGTTTCTTCAACCACGTCAGCGCGCCAACGGGCGTCAGGTTGGTGACGCCAACGGTGGAGATGGACAACTCGGTGACAGCGCCCGCCTCGATTTTGTGGGAGCACTTTCCATCGAAGGACGGATTGAGTACACTGAGCTTGAACAGGAAGACGTCAAATGGTTTCTCCTCCGCACCGGCTGCCAGCGCAGCAAACACCAAGACACCAAGAACACGCATCGTTCTCATAATGTTCCGTTCTCCGTTGTGGCCGCAGTTTAGCGAAGCGACCATCACAGAGCAACACCGAAACGCCCGGAACATTTCGCAACCCTACTGCTTGCGAAACCACCCGGCCTTTGTCGCTGCAACCGTTCGAGGTCAGCATGATGGGGGTCGCCATGGGGCTTGAAAGCGGTGGGGGCAAGCAGTATTCTATTGCCGCATGAGCAAGGTGGAACAAATCGAAGCCGAGATCACCAAGCTTCCGTCGCAGGAAGTGCGTGAAGTCTCGCGTTGGCTGCAAGAATACGAAGCCGAACTGTGGGACGAGGAAATGGAACGCGACGCCCAGCCCGGTGGTCCGCTCGACAAACTGGCCCAGCAAGCCCGGCAGGAAATCGCGGCCGGCAAGACCCAGCCGCTCGATGAATTCCTCCGTCACCAATAGTTTTCGCGCGCTGTTCCGGCAGTTGCCGCCGCCGATTCAAACTCTCGCCCGCAAGAACTTTCGCCTCTGGCAACGCGATCCGCATCATCCCTCGCTGCACTTCAAGAAAGTGCGCGGCTGCTGGTCGGCCCGTGTCGGCCCGCACCACCGGGTCGTTGGTCTGCTGGAGAACGACACGCTCCACTGGTTCTGGATCGGCTCGCACGATGACTACGAGCAGTTGATCAGGTCGCTGTAGGGCCGTGTGGTTGTAAGCCCTCAGCGCGCCAACATCACTACCCGCAACCCGGAGCGGTAGGAGCGATCCGACGGGTAGGAGTAGCTGCGGAGCGCCGACTGGCAAGGCACGATATTGTCGACCAAGGAGCCACCACGCAACACCCGGCGTTCGCCGGTCGCGGCACCGGTCGGATCAGTGGCGGACTTCGCGCTGTACTTTCCGTGCCAATCCTGACACCATTCCCAGACGTTGCCGTGCATATCGTACAAGCCCCACGGGTTTGGCTTCTTCTGCCCGATAGGATGAGTTGTATTTTCGCAGTTCTCTTTATACCAAGCATGGTCACCCAATTTCTCGGGGCTGTCGCCATAGGAATAATCGGTCTTGGACCCGGCTCGACACGCATATTCCCACTCTGCTTCCGTCGGCAGCCGGAATGTCTGGCTTGGCACTTTTCCTTTCAACGCCTCCATGAACTTCTGGGAATCCTCCCAACTCACCTGTTCCACCGGATTCTTCGCGCCCTTGAACCGGCTCGGATTGTTGCCCATGACTTTCTCCCACTGCTCCTGCGTCACCTCGAATTTGCCGAGATAGAAGGGCTTCGTGATTGTCACCCGATGCACCGGCTTCGCGTCGGCCTTCTTGTCCGATCCCATCATGAATGAGCCGGCGGGGATGAGAACAAATTCCATCTTCACACCGCCGCCAAGGTCAACGGCCATTTCCTTCAACCCCGACACTTGCGTCGGGGCTGGCTGCGACGGTCGCCCCGACATGCCTGTCGGGGCTCCCACATTCGGCGCCACCTTCATGAAGAACGCACCGGCAGTCAGGTCGTTGATCTTCGCCAGTGTCTTGATCTCGCGCAACACGGCGAGGTTCTGCGCTCCCACCAATGGATCGCACTTCAACTCTTGTAGCGGCGCGCCTTTGAGCGGACTCAAATCAGTGACGCGCGTGTTCTGACACCAGAGCACTCTCAGCGGCATTCCTTCCAACGCTTTGAGATCGCCGACCGCGGTGTCGTTGCAGCCCAACACGGTCAACTTCATTCCCGCCAACGGCGCGAGGTCGCTGACCAGCGTTCCCCCGATGCTCAACTCCGTCAACGGCATCCCCGCCAACGGCGAGAGGTCTTTCACCGGATTGTTCAAGCAGTAGAACCCTTTCAGCGGCAGAACTTTCAACGGCGACAAATCGCTCAGCACTCCTTTTTGACCGGTTGTCCACGGCATCAGCGTCAGTTTCTTCAACCACGGCAACAGGCCGATGGGCGTCAGGTCAGTGACGCCGATGGTGGAGATGGCCAACTCGGTGAGCGCGCCATCCTCGATTTTATGGGAGTACTTGCCGTCAAAGCCGGGATTGAGTTCCGTCAGCTTGTTCACGACGAAGTCAAGCTGTCGTTCCGGTGGCATGGCCGTCACGATGTCTTTGAGAGAAGCGCCGCGAGTAACGGTTGCCAGCACCGCAAGCACAAAGCCAAGAAGAACGCTGATGGTTCTCATATCAATTGTGCGCATGATACGAAGGCGACCGGACTCGGCACAAGGCAAAAGTAACGCCGGTACGGCTTCGAAGAAGGCTCTTACGGCAGAGGCGGTTTGTCTGCGCGGCAAGCTTGATCATTCGACCAGCAGCGCCGCCGTGGTTCTAAACGTGGTCAGTTGGCCGGTTTGTGGAACTCGATCCAGATGCCGTAGTTGATGTCGGAACCGTCGGGTGGATTCGGCAGATGCAACTTGTGGTTGGAAATGCCCAGTTCCTTCATGATCCGCCGCAACAACGCGGCGTGCTCGGAGCGGTCGTACTGCATCTGGCTGCCCTGTTTCTCCCGAATCGAGCGCGCAACATCCAACGGCAGGTCGCGCGAGAAGCCGCGCCCGATGTAGGCCACGCCGCCCGGCTTGAGCACGCGCCAGATTTCGGCGAATCCTTTTTTCGTGTCGGCCCAGAAATGATAGGAGCCGCGCGACACAATCACGTCGGCCACTCCATCACAGAACGGCAACGCCTGCACGTCGGCGCCGAGAAACCCCACGCGGTCAGCCACGCCGGCCGCCTTGGCGCGGTCGGCCAGCGTCGTCAGGTGGTTGCGGTTGATGTCCACGTCCACCCAGTAGAGCTGGCTGCGCTTGGCCAGTTCGACAGTGAGCGCCCCCGGCCCGCCGCCGACGTCGAGGCCCAATCCTTCGCGCCTGGCAAGCGCGAAGTCTTGGACGATCTGTTCCGCCAGCGGCGCGTACACGGGTGCCAGCGTGCCGCTGACGACGGCGTTTACCTGCGCGGCGGACTCCTTGTCCGATGCTCCGCCGGTCATGTTGGGGGACTGGCAGCCGACGACGAATAACAGCAGCCAGATGGGTGCGTTTGTTTTCCATTTCATGATAAGCCCTCGGGTTCGTTAGAAGACGATGGAGACGCCGCTGTTGAGGAACAGGCCGTTGTTGGGATAGCCGTTCACCGTCGAATACTGGTCGTCGAGCATGTTGTCCGCGCCGAAATAAACCTTGCTGCGCCGTTCTTTGCCGAACCAATAGGAGAGCCGGGCGCTCAGGTTGACGTAGTTGGCCAGGTCCAGCGGCGCCGAACCGGTCGGCAGGAACCGGTCGTTCTCGTAACTTCCCACGTGCTTGGCGAGGAACGTCAGCTCGAAGTTGCGCCACAGATGCGAGAAGCCGCCGCCGATGATGATCTCCGGCACTTCCCGGTCGCGCTTCCAATCACCGGCGGCGTGCAGTTCGGTCTGCATGGCGACGATGTTCAGGAACAACTGTGTGCCCCAATCGAACCGCCGGGTGCGCGTGTCCAATTCGAGGCCGTAGCTGCGTTGGAGGCCGTTGCGGACGAGCGCCATCGGCTGGCCGGTGGGATCCTTCACGGTGGCGTTGGCGTAAATGGCCGCGTCCTCCTGATAAACGCCGAACGCGGTGAGCGTCACCTCGCCGTAGGCCGGCCAGGCGGCGCGCACGCCGAGGTCGAGTTTGTAGCGCGTCTCGATGTTGGGGCGCGTGAGGTTGGTGGTCAACGCCGACAACGGCGGCGCGACGTGTCCCCACGTGAAGTTGCCGAGCAGCGACCAGTTCTTGTTCAGGGCATAGTTCACGCCGGCGCTGATGGTGTGGAGCGGGTCTTCCCATTGATTGGTGGTGCCGACCGTGCTCAACTTCCCGGCGGCGCCTTCGATGTTGTAACCGCCAAACACATCGTAGTAGGTGTGGCTGAGACGATAGCCGGCGTTGAGCGTCCACGGACCGATGACCTGTTCGTCCACGACGGAGACCATGTAGGTCCAAAGATCGGCCGCGCGCGGGTAATAAAAGCGTTTGCCCGTGGGACATTTCCAGTGGTTGAACAGGCCGCTGGCGCGCAGCGTGTTGCCCTCGAAGAGTTCGAGGTTTTGCGTCACGCGCAACCCGTATTCCCAGTCGCGCTCCATGTTCTGGCTGGTGGACGGCGCGGATTGCTCGAAGGTGTATTCGCGATGGGCGAAGTTGGCGATGATTTCCGTGACCGCCCCGTCGGTCGGTTCGAGGCGCAGTTTGCCGATGACGATGTGGTTGCGGAACGGGTCGAACGCTTCGACGCGGTTGCGCGTGTCGGCGTTGGCCGGCAGAAGCGCGGTTTCCAACTCGCGGTTGCCGTACAACGCAAACGCCGTCAGGCTGAGCGTGATGTTGTCGGTCGGTTTCCCGTGCACGCGGGCAAACCAATCGGTGACGTTCTCCTCGGCGTTGCGGTTGTCCGGCCCGTCCGTGTGATAATACCCGGCGCCGAGCGCAAAGCCGAACCGCGCGCCGCCGTCGCCGTAGTTGACGTGGTTGCGCGTGTACAGGTGCGTGCCGAGCGAGGCATCGAGCTGCAATTCCGGCGCGGTGTAGGCGCGCGGTTGCAGGTTGACCGTCCCGGCGAGTCCCTCCGGCGTGAGCAACAACCCGGCGCTCGAGCGCAACAACTGGATCTGGCCGAGGTTGGCGGAACTGAAATGATACGCCGTCTCCGTGAACGCGCGAAACCACGCGCCATCAATCAGAAAATCCGGATACGGATACCGCTGGCCGCGAACGGAGAAGAACTGTTTTTCCTTCCGGCCCCGGCTCTCGACCCAGGCGCCGGGAACATATTGCAAGGTCTCCGTCAGCACCGGCGCGTTGTGCCAGCGGATTTCTTCCCGCCCGATGACCGAGGTGGCGGTGTCCAGTCCCGGCGATTCCGTCAGCGGCCGGGCCTCCAGGTCGCGGGGCGGCAAGGCGGTGAACACGGATTTCTCGCCGAGTTCAACGGGCTGCAAATCTCCCGTGACAACGACCTCCGGCAACCGGGTGGGTTGATTGGTCGGCGGCGAAGCGGCCCCGGCGAAATGGGCGGCGAACAAAAACATCAAACAAACGACGCGATTGGATTGCGGCAAACGACGATTCATAAAATCTCCTGAAAATGGTTGTGGTTGTTGTGAAAGTTGCGGCCGGCAGCGACGACACTTCGTCCCTGCTTGGTTGACGTTGCGATTGCGAGGAGATTACGCGCGCGGCGGCGGCGTGGGCGGACTGTGCTCGCGCGCGTGCCAGACCGTCAAGACGGCGGTCACGGCGCGGTTGTTGTCCGCGGGGGGCGGCGCAAACAAATCGCCGGTCAACACGGCCGGCGCAAACCCGGGCAACACGAAACCGGCGGGCATTCCGCCGCGTTGTTCCTGGGCTTGTTTGGCCTTGGCGATGCGGATTTTCTTGCACATCGCGCAATTGCCTTTGCCCTTGGGAATCCGCTTCAGGGCGGCGACAATGCCCTGTTGCGTGGCGTTCCGGCAGGTTTGCCGCGCCTTGGAAGCGGCCTGCAAGCCGAGCCATGTCACTCCGGCAAGCTGCGCGGCCAGCAGAACAACCAACACGTGTCGAACCAACTTCACAGCGCGCGATTATAGAACCGCGTTCGAGCGAGTCAACACGTCATTTCGTTGAACGAGGCGGTGCGGTCCTGATCGGCGATGGAGTGGACGCGAATCTTGCGCTTGAACGCTGCCAACTGCTCCGGCGTGCGGGTCGCCGCCGATGTCGGTCATCACGACGAGGCGCGGTTTGGGTTCGGCGGCGATGCTGGTCCCGGCGACGCTGAAAAAGAAAAACCACAGCAGGAAGTGAATTGTTTTCATGATCTTGTCACCAGCCAAACCCCATCGGGTCGGGATCGGTTCCCGTTTCCAAGTCGAGCAAGGACAGGAACAGGATGCCAAGGCCGTCCACGGCGTCGCAACGATCCTCGCCGGGATGCGAACGGAACATGCCGGCCTGCGGACTGTGAAGATGCGAGACCGCTTCTGCGGCGAGCGACCGCGCCTGCGCGAGAAGCTGCGGATCGTTCAGCGATTTGCCTGCCCGTGTGAGAAAGTGAATGCAACGACCGTATTGGTCGGCATACGCGCCGCGACCGCCGTTGGCCGGCGTGCTGATGGCGATGAGCCGGGCGAACCGGCGGACGGCCTGCTGAAACTGTGCGTCGCGGGTTTGTTCCCACAGCGTCAGGCACGCCTCGGCCATGCTCATCGGATAATTGTGCGTCGGAAACAACGGCTCCCACAAATCAGCGTACTCGCCGGGCTGATAAATGGTGGCTTCGCCGGCGCCATCTTTGCGTTCGGGTTTGCGCGGCGTGCCGTCGGCCACGTTGAGTTGGCCGTGGAACCGTTCCGCCTTGGCGTCGTAACCGTAACGCAGATACGCCGCCATCGCGTCACGCGCCATCGCGCGAAACTCCTCCGCGCCGGTGTACTCGGCGCTGCGCAAGAGACAGCCGGCCCACAAACCAACCTCGGTGGTCGAGGCGTAATAGTCCCAGCGTTTGACCACCGGCTGGTTCCGCAAGAGTCCGGTTTTCTCGTCGCGCTGGCTGTAACTGTAACGGGCGACTCGCAAGGCGCGTTCTTTCAATGATTCGTCCTTGCGCCCCGTCTGCGCGTACAGCCAGCCGAGCGATTCGACGATGATGCCGCCCGATTCCAGAAACGGATGCGTGCCCTTGTCGCCACCTGAGGGCGGCTCGGTGGCCGTGACGCTGGCATGACGACAAAACAATCCCGTCTGCGGATCTTTGACGTGCTGGATGCCGATACTGCGGATGCACCGCTCGGTTTTCTCCGGCGAAATTCCCCAGAACAATTTCCACGCGCACGACAACGGACGCGCCTCGTGATGGCTTCCCGAAAACCCGACGATCTTGTCAGTGAACACATCGTAGTAAAGATGGTTGCCCCAGAGGAACAACCCATTCTTGTCCGAGACACAGCGCGCGAGAAAATCGCGGACATACCGTTCGGCGGCCGCCTGGTAGCGCGGGTCGCCGGTCAGGCGGCTGAGGTGGACGGCGGCCACGACATACGGCTGGTCCCAATAGAGGTTGCTGCCGTGCGGCGCGTGAATCTGGCGGTAGGCGCGTTTCACCTTCGGGTCGGGATTCTCCGGCTGGCCGCCCTTGTGAATGTCCACCGACGCCAACCAAAGCCCCGACGTGTTGGACCCGTAGTTGTCTGTGCCGACGGCCATCACCCGGTCGTAATGCTGCCGCATCAACGCGACGAAACTCGTCTCCGCCCCGGCGATTTGCGCTGCTGCAAACAAGACTATGGCAGTCATAGTTTTTAGAAACGAACGGCGTGTTGTGGAGGGTTTCACGGTTGAGCAATCCTTTGTTGTCCCGGTGGGGCAAAATCCTTGGCCGCATCGTCGAGCACCAGCACCCAGTCGTTGTTTTCGCCGGAGGTGGGCGGCGTGAACTCGCGCTCGCCGGCGATGACAAACTCGCCCATGGCGGTCATCTTGCCGGTGCGCGGGTCAAACCACGACGCCTTGACTTTCTTGTTCATCCGAACTTTGAACGGCTTGCCGAATGGAGAATAGACCATCGCGTAGCCGTCGCCGCGCAGGGCGAGGCACATCTCCCACGGCTTGCGCTGCTCGAAAGCCAGCAATGAGAGGTCGGGCCGCTGCGACAGGAACCGGCGCGACTCGATGAGCCGGCGCAGATGGCCCATCTGCCGTGCGCTCGGAGCGTTCAGCGCGTCATACCAGAACTCCTTCGGCCCGGCCACGCCGGGATACTTCGGCGAGTGCATTTGCCAGATGCTGTGATGGCCGTAGGTGTGTCCGGCGGCACCGGCAAACACCGCCCAATACGCGGCGCGGCGCGCGTCGTCGTCGGTCGCCGTCGTGGGCGGACGACCGTGACGGAAGCCCGGGTAGCTCGTCTCCAAGTCAATGACCGGCAACGTCGGCTTCATCGTGTAAGCGTGCTCGACCATGAGCCAGTTCATCGCCCAGCGGCCGTGGCCGGATTGCAGCGCATGGAAATCCAGCCACGGTTCGTCGTTGAGAAACCACGCGGTGCTGCCGGGGCCGCTGGTGTGGTAGGTCATCAGCACCTTCGAGTAATCCTCCGCGCCGCAGACACCGATGGCAATGCCACGCACCATCGCGCGCCAGATCGCGCGCGATTCATCAGTCGGCGCGGCCTTGTCGCCGCCGAGAATCCAGATGACGTTCGTATGGTCCTTGAAACGGAAGCCGATGAACCGTCCGTATGACTCGGCGTTGGCCACCGTGAAAAATCCGTCCACCAATCCGCTTTGCCAACTGGAGGTGACATATTTGCCCCACGTGGGCAGCAGGCCGACGTAAAGGCCGTGCTCTTTGGCCAGCCGCAGCACGCGCTCGACATCATCCCAGTAATCGTTGTCCGGGCCATCCTTGACGATGGGTTTGTCCGGGCGTTTCGGCTCGATGGGAAGGTGGCCATAGGCGTTTGGCGTGTCGGAACGCAATTCGACGAGAGCAACGGTCTGGATGACGGTGAAACCTTTGTCCCTGCGGTCGGCGAAGTAGCGGCGCAGCTCCGCCTCATTGAGGTCGTGGATCAACTGCCACGCCGTGTCGCCCAGCCAGAAGAAAGGTTTGCCGCTTTCGGTGACAAGGAACCGTCCGTTGTCGCTGACGCGCAGTCGCGGCAATGGTTGGTCCTGTTGATCCGATCGGCACCACGCCATCCGTTTGGCGAAGTCGCGCTGGAAATCAGGACGCCAGCGGCTGACGGTGGCGCGCGGGTCGAACCCGTCCTTCGACGGCAGGTCGCGCCACCAACCGTCCGGCTCGCGCTTGAACTGGCCGCCCCAGCCGGGCTTTGCCGGATCGTTGGGGTCGTTGCCACCGAGGGGAAGGAAAAAGAACCACGCCGGCGTGTCGCCTTCCTTCAGGCAACTGTTCTTGTTCGGCGCGGTCCAGGTCTTCGTCGGGTAAAGCGCGCCGAGCGGGCCGGTGCTGCGGACGTTCTTCTCGATCCACTCGCGGCTGGTGAGCGATTCGTCGCCGGTCAAGTACATCCCGCGATAGGTGCCCTCGCGTTTGTCGCGGCCGACGGCCGCCGTGGCGAGAACATAGAACATTCCGGGAAACTCCGCGCGCATCCAATCGGCAATGCCGTCCTGGTCGTTGATGTCATACACGCGGAACTTGCGGACGAACCCGGCCAGTCCTGTTGCGCCGCGGTCGCGTTTCACGCGCCAGAGCGCCTGCGCCAAGTCGGTCTGGCCTCCCCAGATGGCGATGTTCAGCGGCCGCTCCGGCGAACCGGTGTCAATGCGCTCGATGAGCAAGCGCGAGGCTTCGGTGTCGTGTCCCTCGCCGCTGGCGTTGCGTCCGCGTTGCGGGTTGCCGGGTTTCACGCGCAGGCGCAGTTGCTCCGCCTCCGGCCAGCCCGTGGCGTGGCGCTTGAGATTGGGCAACACCTGCTCGTAAGCATCAATGATTTCGCGAATCAGATCAGGCCGGGTGATGGCCTTCTTCAACTCGCCGCGCGTGCCGGAGGCGCTGGCGATGAGCGCCTCGATCTCGAACTCGTTCGCATAGACCATGAGCCGGATCATGGACTGCTGGTCGTCGGGGTCGCCGCCGATGTCGGTGAGCACGGCGAGGCGGGGTTTGGTCTCGGCGCGAAGGGGCGTGGCGGCGTTCAGTGCGGTCAGCGGAACGAGCAGCAGGGCGGTGAGAGCCGACCGTAGGGAGGCAGCCTGCCAAACTGATTTCAAAAGAATGCAGGCAACGGTGAGTCGGACTGTGTGCTTCATAATGGAATGGGCTTCGGGCTTCGGCTCACGGCTTCTTCGCAGTGAGCTCGCCGAGCATTTCGACCAAGGCGTCCACCATCTTCACCGAGGCGTCGAGCTGCGCCTTGCTGACACCGATCCACGTTTCGTAGCCGCCGAGCTTGTGCTGTTCGGGCGTCGGCAGGTAGCCGTGGGCGCCGTTGGCCATGATGCCGGTCAGCACCGAGCAGTTCGCCCACGCGGTCGGCGAAGATCGCGAAATAATCGGCCGAGATCGTGTTCGCCGGGACGCCGCCGACGTAGTGCAGGCCATAGGAAGCCAGCAGCGAGATCGGTTTGCCTGAAGTCGATTTCACGGAAACAAAGGTGATCTGCGGGTCCACGGGCCCGGCGGGCCGCAACAAGCCGGTGTAACCAGGATTCATTTTGACCTGCTCGATGTTGTCGTGGGCGCCGTAGATCGGGCCGCGTTCGGGCTTCACGAACCACCGGCGGTTGAAGACCTGCGTCGGCTCCTCGACGACGCCCCAGGCGATCCGCGCTGGTTCGAGTTGATTGTGAGCCCGCAGCACGCCATCGGCGATCCGCCGGGTGAGGAACGCGCTGTATTCAAAATACGGCTCTCCCTCGCGCTCCTCCAGCTTGGCAGCGCCCGCGCGGAAAACCGTCGCGGCATTGGCTAGGTCCGGTGATACGAAGGCCAGACAAAGGCTGGTGAAGAGGAGGAGACATTGGGTGTGCATGGTGGAGGTGTTGGGGGATTGGTTTTGGGGCGACTGCCTTGTTCTCGCGGCCTTCATTTGGGTGCTTCAGGCGAAATAATGGCTGACAGAGGATGACTCGGGAGAAAAAGAGACACATCAGAACGGCAGGGGTGTGTTGGGTGCCACGGAGTCTTTCGGCCAGGGGTTCCTGGCATTGAAGACGAGCATCTCTGCTTCTGTCTCGACCTTGGCGAAGGTCTCGTTGATCTGTTCTTCCTTTGCCCAGACGCGCAGGCTGTTGAGTCCGAGGTGACGGATGAAGAACGGATAGGCGGCCAGGCGCTTGCTTGGCCCATAGTCGTGCCCCTCCAGCGGGAAATGAGCGTTCACGACCTTATCCGCGGCTCCGTAAAGGCTGTAGATGTGCTGGATATAGCGGAACTCCACCTCCGGCGTGTTCTTGGTGTAGTCGGCTCCATTGGAAATAATGAGCTGAGGCCGTGGTGCGGTCATCGCCGCGATCTCGGCGTTGTTGGTCTTGTGATTCGGCCCCCAGTGGATGGGCATGCCGCTTTCACACGGGCAGCCGCCAAAGAAATGCGCGGACACCTGGCAGCTCGGCACCGCCACCGCGATGCGCTCATCCAAGGCGGAGGTGAGGAATGTCTGCGTGGCGCCGCCGGAGTTGCCGGTCATGCCGATGCGCTTGGGATCGACCCCTTCGATGGACGAAACGAAATCCAGGGCGCGAATGCAGTTCCACATGATCAGGCGCAGGATCTCCGGCACTTTGCCATGCTCCCAGCCCGCCTTTTTCGTGTCGCCATATCCCACCATGTCATAGTGGAACACCACGGCCCCCATGCGGGCCAGCACCGCACAGCGGGTCTGGCGTGATGGTAGGAAACGGCCGCCATGTCCATGTGCGGAAACGATGCCCGCATAAGGCGGCTTTATCCCGAGTGGCCGATAAAGTGTGCCGGTGACATAGAAGCCGTGCCAACTGCGGATATGGACGCTTTCAGCGGTGTAGCCTTGATAGCTCCGCTTGTTGGAATACACGGGATCGAGCGGCGGCTTCTCCGGCGGATTCGCCAGCCGTGCTCCTTCGAGGATGCCTTGGCGGATGGCCGCCTTGCGCCTTTCCCAGCTTGCCAGGTCAGGCGTGACCTTTTTGAAGGCTTCGAGTTCTGCGATGGCTTCCGCCGGCGTTTGAGCATGGCCCATCCGCAAATGCCAACCATCGGACAGTGCCTTCTGCGCCTCCGCTCCAAGGAGGGACTGGCCGCACAAGCCGGCCAGCAATGCTGTTCCTGACCTTATGATAAAAGAACGTCGGGTGCATGAGGTCGGGACAAGGTTTTGATTCATGGTGGGCGATGATTTGTTTTAGTAGTGAGCAAACAAGTGCATTCACGGCTGGTCGAACCTGACACAGTACTACGCGCCTTGTCGGCGATCTGCAAGGAAATTGCTTTTGAGCTCGAAAAGCGAGGGCCCGTCGGGGCGGTCGGGGCATGCCCCGACCGCCCCGATGGGCGAGGTGACAGGCTCCCACGGTGATCGAGACACAAACCGGTGCCATCGCGGCGGGCTCATCCGTTCGCGTACATCATCACCGGTTCGGTATCGTAGTCCGGGAATGGGTCATCGTAGCATGGCTCGATGACCCATTCGGCAACCTCAGGCGGGGCCCTTGCCGGCGCGACGCGCACGCCCTGGTCCCACAGGCCGAGGTGGCGGAGGATGCGCTCGATGACGGCGCGGTCGTCAATGAGCGCAACGATCTTCATCTCCCGCGAGCACCGCGGGCACAGCAGCGGATCGGCTTCCCAGACCCTCTTGATCAGCTCGCGCCATTTGGCCGAGGGGATGCGGCGGGGTTTGTGTTCAGAAACGTCGATGATCTGAACGGTGTTGCCGACGGCCTTCGCCTCTTCGACAGCCCGCTTGTCCCGCTGGCCGCGCATCTTGTTCGAGTACCAGCCGTAGTAGCGGACAAGCTGGAAGCTCTTGTCCGGGATGTGCTGGGTTATCGCCGCGGTAAGGCCGCACCCCGACCTCGCCGGTGACGCTGTGCAGCGTGGCGTTCGCCGTGTCGGAACATTCGGTGCGGAATGTGTGTTTCCCCGGCAGGGGCGAAGCGTAACGCACGCGCCATGTCTTGCCGCCGGCCCAAAACGCCGGCACCCGCAGCAGCCGACCGTGGCTGCTGTGGGCATTCGGCAGGACCAACAGGAGCAAAGCAATGACAATCGGTTTCATGGTTACTTTCCGGGCGGCGGGAAGCGTCGCGCGATATCATCGAGCACCAGCACCCAGTCATTGTTCTCGCCGGAGGTGGGCGGCGTGAACTCGCGCTCGCCGGCGATGGCGAACTCGCCGATGACGGTTGTCTTCCCGGTGCGCGGGTCGAACCACGACGCCT
>VHCW01000062.1 GCA_016871575.1 Verrucomicrobiota bacterium | reverse complement strand
AAACGTCGAAGCCGCCGTCACCGAACTCGGTGGGCATCTTGGCCCGGTGACGTTTCTGTTGGGCAAACGGAAAGTGTCGCCGTTCTCGGTGGCACCGTGGTGGAACGAAAAACTCGCGGCGGGCACGCCGGCGTTGTTGCGCGCGTTGCGCGGCGATTTCTTTTGTCTGCCGTTTGGCGGCAACGGGAAGGCATGGCGCGGCGAAAACCATCCACCGCACGGCGAGACGGCCAACGCCAAATGGAAGTTCGCAGCGCTGCGGCGCGATGAGGATGAAACCTGCCTGGAGTTGTCATTGAAGACGAAGGTGCGACCGGGAAACGTGGTGAAACGGATCCGCCTGGTCAGCGGCCACAGTGTTGTCTATCAGGAACACGTCGTCAGCGGAATGTCGGGGCCGATGTCGCTGGGGCACCACGCGATGTTGAAGTTTCCGGACCGCGAGGGCGCGGGACGGTTGTCAACATCGAAGCTGGCGTTGGGGCAGGTGTTCGTTGAGCCGGTGGAGTTGCCGGCGCAGCGCGGTTACTCGGTGTTGAAACCGGGCGCGGTCTTCGATGACTTGGCGCGCGTGCCGGACATCACCGGTGGGATGGCGGACCTGACGGCATACCCGGCGCGTCGCGGGTTTGAAGACATCGTGATGTTGGTGGCCGATCCCTCGTTGAAAGTGGCGTGGAACGCAGTGGCGTTCCCGGAAGAAGGCTACGTCTGGTTTGCGCTGCGCGATCCGCGGGTGCTGGCCTCGACGGTGTTGTGGATTTCCAACGGCGGCCGTCATTATCCGCCGTGGAACGGGCGTCACGTGAACGTGATGGGCGTTGAGGACGTGACGTCGTGGTTTCATTACGGGTTGGCGCAATCCGCAGAGACGAACCCGTTGACGACCCTTGGTTATGCGACACACCGGGTGTTGAGCGCGGAGAAGCCGTTGGTGGTGCGGTACGTCATGGGCGTCGCGCCGATTGGGAAACGCTTCGAGCGGGTGGCGGACATTTTGCTGGGCAAGGATTCAATCACGTTGGAAGGCGAGGCCGGCGACGCGGTGAAGGTGCCCCTGGACGTCAACTTCCTCGACACATGAGGCCGCTGCTCGCAGCCCTGTTGCTGGCGTTGATGGGATGCGCCGGCGACCCGTATGCGCGTCTGGAGATGACAACGCCGGCGTTGCACGACGGACAATTGGCGGAATTGCGGAAACGCGCGCAGACGCCGGAGGCGCTGGGAATCCAAATGCTGCGGCAGGGCGGCGCCGTGATGTTGCGGGGCGTGAATGAACTCTGCGCGGCGAGCACCGTGACGGTGCCGTTGCAGCGTGTGGAGACGGGGCAACCGAAGGAGACGGGCGGACGGTTTGCCGTGCCGGTGGTGTTGGCGACGGTGAACGGGCGCGATGGTGTGCGTGTGTTGCTGGACAGCGGCAGCAATCAGGCGTTGTGCGGCTACGGCTTGGCGCGGAACCTGGAACTGATTCCGCTTGCGGGGATGGACACGGTCGGATCGCACGGCATCGGCGGCACGGTGGACAATCTCCCGTCGTTGGCGCCGTCGGTGCGAATCGGCGGCTTGGAGTTGCGCAAACTGATCACGATGATTGGCCCCGACGTGCAGGCGCTGCGCGTCCAACAGTTCTGGGGACATTCGCGCGTCTTTTTGTTGGGGATCAATCTGCTGCGCGGGTTGTCGTATCTGACCCTGGATTCGCTGCGAGGCGTTGCCGTGTTTGGCGTCGGCGAGCCGTATCAGCCGGAGGCGTCGAGCCGGTTCGTGACGCAGGCGCCGTTGACTTGGCGCAACCATCTTCCGTGCGTGCCGTTGACGCTGGACAACCGCGGCCCGTTCCCCTGCGTGGTGGACACCGGCGGCAACTACGGTTTGCTGTTGCCCCGCTCGCAGGCAACCGCGCTTGGCTATTGGCAGCCCGGCAAGGGAAACGTGGCTGCGTCCACGGGCGTGGCGGGAGCGGGTTTGGCGGCGACCTACCATGTCCGACAAGCTGCGCTCGGCGACACGTTGCTGCGGAAGGTGTCGGGGCGGACAATTGTCATCGGCCCCGAGCCGGCGGGCGGGCAACTCTTGATCGGCAACGAGGTATTGCGACGCTATCGTGTCACATTCGATTTCCGAAGGCAGCAGTTCTGGATGGAAAGCGACGCGCGCTGAACGGCTACTTCTCCGACGTGGCGTAACCGTTGCGGATGGCGTAGCGGACCAACCCGGCGATTTCGTGAATGTCGAGCCGCTTCATCAACTGTGTGCGATGGGTCTGGGCGGTTTTCACGCTGATGTTGAGTCGGTCGGCGATTTCCTTGGTTGAGTAACCGCGCGCAATGAGACGGAGGATTTCTTGTTGGCGGGGCGTCAACAGGTTGTCGTTGGTTTCCCGCACCATGTGTGGTTGCAGAAGAGCATGGGAGATGGCCGTGCTAAAATACGTTTTACCGGAGGCGACAGCCTTCAGGGCAGGCTCCAGTTCCTCAATCAGGTTTTTCAACAGATACCCCGCCACGCCGGCTTGGACGGCCTTTTTCACATGCGCTGACGGTGCTTCGCTGGAAAAGATGATGACTTTTACGCGGGGAAATCGCTTCTGGATCTCCGCTGCCGCAGCAAGCCCGTCCATTTCCGGCATGGAAATATCCATCAGTACGATGTCGGGTTTTTCCCGCTCGACGGCGCGCAACGCCTCCTTGCCGTTACTGGCTTCCGCGACGAGTCTGGTGTTCGGAAACAACCGCAACAGCGCCCGTATGCCGGCCCGGACCGTCGGGTGATCATCTGCCATTAAAATGCGTAAGGCCATTATTTATCAGGAGCCAACCCCACAATGGAACCGACTCACATCTCCAACGAAAACCGCAGTTCTTTACACTAGAACGTTCCGCAGGGGAAATCGGGTAAAGACCGTAGTCGAAGCGCTTTCGCTGTCACGCCAAAACCTGAATTCCTCTGGTCGTGAGGTCTTTTCCGGAGAGGTCAAATGCCAAGAAGACTCATACGCAATCAATCCAACAACACGCCTTCCACACGAACACAGTTTACCCGTACGCCAAGAAACAGGTGATTGCAAGCGCTACCGGCACCATCGTCCAAAGCGGGCGGCGTAGTTGCTTTTCGTGATGGAGATGAACATCGCCTCATCGGTGGGACGCAACGCCTCCTCATGCCCCAGAAAGCGGTACACGGGGATTTTGCGTGTAAACGCCACGAGCCAGCATTCCTTGTGTTCTTCAATCAGACTTGGTTCCGGCCAGTACTGTTGGTCGAGGCTGGGGGTGTTCTGGTAGTGGAGTTTCGCCAGGCGCAGCATCTTCTCCAGTTCTGCCTGTGATGAGGCATTCGGCGGCTGCTGAATGCGCAAGGACGGTTGTTGATTGGCATAGTCAACGATCGTCCCAAACGTCGGCGTCAACATCACCAAGCTGAACCACCCGACACCGAGAGCCGTCAGGAGGACGATCGAAGCGAGCAAAAGCTTTTTTGTCGGTGCTGTCATGAGCGCAATTTACCTGAAAAAACCTTTGACTGCGCGAAGAAAATCGCTATAAATGCTGCGGGTCGTTCTGTGCGACCTAAACCAAGGAGGTTTGTGTAGTTATGAATGAAGTGCTGGCCACGGGCTTGTTGTATGCCGTTCAACAGTCCGATCTGCAGGGACAGGTAATCGTGGGGATATTGTGTGTGGGTTCCGCGTTGACTTGGTCGGTGATGCTGACCAAGTGGCAACAGTTGCGTCGTGTCCGCAAGACGGGCGTGGAATTTCTGAAACAGTATCGTCGCGAGCGCGATCCGCTGCACCTGTTCATCAACCACGACGAGATGCCGCACTGCCCATATTACAATATTTACCGCATGGGCGCTGCAGAACTTTCCTCGCAACTTGGCGACGCGTCATTGCGCCGAAATCCCGTTCCTGGTTATCGGGCGGGCGAATTGTTGCCAACGGATGCCGTTGCGTCGGATCGAGGCACGGTCAGGATCGCCACGCTTCGCAATGCGCTCGGACGCGCGATTGACGCCGAAATACTGCTCCTGGAGGCGCACCTGCCAATTCTTTCGACGGCGGTGCAAGGCGGACCGTTCCTTGGCCTGCTTGGCAGCGCGTGGGGCGTGATGAGCGTGTTCGGAGCGATGGGGCAGCAAGGCACCGTCCGTCTGGGCGCGGTTGCCCCCGGCATTTCCGCTGCGCTGGCGGCGACCGTGGTCGGCTTGCTCGTCGCGGTGCCGTCCCTGTTCGCCTACAACTGGCTTGCGGCGCGCGTGCGCCACCAGATCATGGAGATGGAGGATTTCGCCGACGAGTTCGTCGCATCCGTTGAACACAATTTCCCCACGGATTGAGCCGTCATGAGTCGCACACGCACACGCCGTTACGGCCACCTTGATGAGATCAAGGAGATCAACGTCATGCCGCTGGTGGACCTGTTGCTGCAACTGTTCATTGCCGTCATCATTTTCTTTCCGGTGATCGAGTACGGCATGAACATCAACCTCCCCACGGGCACCACTGACACCATCAAGCGCGAGCAGACACGAACGCTGTCCGTGGACAAACAAGGCCGCATCTATCTCAACGACACTCCCAAGACTTTCGCTCAACTTCGCGATGACCTCCGGTCAATCACGCATTTGAATCCGAGCATTACGATCCTTGTCAAGGCCGATGAAGCCAATAACTACGGCGCCGTCATGCAGGTGCTTACCGAATTGCACGCCGCCAAAATCACCCGCATCGCGCTGATGACCCAGGAAGACAAACCACCCGCTCGTTGACGATGAATGATTCCGACAAACTGCTTCGTCGCAACTTCACCGTGGCTTTCGTCACGCATGCTGCGTTGATTGGCGGACTTTTTTGGGGAGAGCAATGGCTGCCCGATTTCGAGAAACCGTTGGCCATGCCCGTCCAACTCGTTGTGCCCGCCGATATTCTCGGTGAGTTGCCACAAGGACCGGGGCATGGGCGAGGCGCTTACACGCCGCCCAAGGAAACAGCGGCGCCCACGCATGGCGGAGGCATCCCGGAGGCGGTGTCTCCGCCAAGCCCGCAACCCGCCGCGCCTGCGCCAACAACTCCACCCGCGCAGGCTGACGGATTCGCCATCCCAAAACCAACAAAGAAGGCCATCAAAACACAACCGGTCAAGACACAGTCAGCCGCGACGCCGCCGGCAAAAACAACCAGCGCAAAGGCGACCAAATCTGCGCCAACTCGCGGCGCCGCGCAGGATGCCTCCGCAAAGCCCGGGCTGAGCGCCGACCAGTCGCGCGCCGGGTTTTTGAATGCGTTGCGCCGGCATGGCGCCGGCAATTCCATGGAAGGCGGCACGCCCTTTGGCGACAACCGTCCGTCCGGTGGCGGCACCGGCAAAGGGCGCATCGGCTCGCCGGACGGCGCCCCCGATGGAATGCTGGGCGGCATCGGGCAAGGTTCGCCGAATTGGCGGTACTACGTTCACGTACACGACCGAATGTACGAAGCGTGGGACCAGCCCGGCGCGATCAACGACCGTAAATTAATGGCGATTGTCACGATCAAAGTGGCGCGGGACGGCAGCATTGTTGATGTGGCGTTGAAACGTTCATCAGGCAACCGGTTGATGGACAACTCGGCCTTGGCAGCCGCGCGCAAAGTGCGGATGTTGGAGCCGCCGCCGGACGCGCTGCTCAAAGGTTCCGTTGCTGAAATATCGGTGGATTTCCACATGGAGGGTTGAAATGCGAATACTGATTGTCATGATCTTGTTGGCGGTGAATGTTGCGGACGCGCAGGTCACGGTTCGAAAAGGGTTCCAGAAACGGTTCGTTGCCGTGAACGGTTTCGGCGGCACGGCGCTCGGCGCGAAACTCACGGAAGTCGTTGCCAACGATGTCCGCCTCTCGGGCTGCCTCGGCCTGGCGAAGGCTGACGCGGCCGAGTTTGTTCAGCACGGCAATGTCAAGGCCGATGGCGGCGTCGAGTGTTTTGTGACGCATGTGGTGACAAAAAAAATGTTTCTGTCGAAAGCGTATCCCGGCCAGGCCGATGCCCGACGGTTGGCGCACGCGATCAGCGATGACATCGTGCAGGCCATCACAGGACAGCGCGGTATTGCGCAGACGAGGATTGCTTTCATCTTGAAACAAGGCCGCAACAAGGAACTGGCAGTCATGGATTACGACGGCGCCAACGTGCGCCAGTACAGCAACGACCGACTCTGTGCGCGTCCGCGCTGGTCGCCCGACGGCACGCGGATTGTTTATACGAGTTACTGGCAAATGTTCCCGGATATTCTGGAGGTCAACTTGCAGACGGGGGCGCGTCAAATCCTTGCCCGGTTTCCCGGCTTGAACACCGGCGCGGAATACTCGCCCGACGGCCTGCGGTTGGCGGTGACGCTCAGCAAGGACGGCAACCCGGAATTGTACACGATGGGCGTGGACGGCACCGGACTGCGGCGGTTGACGAACACACGCGGCGCGGAGAGTTCACCAACGTGGTCACCCGACGGCCGTCAGATTGCGTTTGTCAGCGATGATCGCGGCAGCCCGCAAATTTACCTGATCAACCGCGACGGCGGGGAGCCGGAGCGGTTGACGGTGTCGCCGTCCTACAACACCGAACCAGCGTGGTCGCGACCGCCATCAGGCTCGGAGATGCGCCCGATGATTGCCGTGACGTCGCGTGTCGGCGGTAAATTCCAAATCGGGGTTCTCGAAACGGTGGGTGCCGGGCAGGGCGTGCGCCCGGTGCTGGCGGATGGTGCCGACAACGAAGACCCATCGTGGGCGCCAAATGGGCGGATGCTGGTCTTTGCGAAAAGACGAAACTGGAGTTCGCGGCTCTATCTGCTTGACGTTGTGACGGGGGAACAATTAGAGTTGCCAGCGGTTGGCGAAGGCGCGTCCGAGCCGGCGTGGGGACCGTAGCGCGGATGCGCAAAACAACATACCTTTACAAGGAGAAAAAAAACATGCGAAGCAACGTACTGACACACACGATGATCTTGGCGCTCGTCGCAGCGCTCAGCTTGGTCGGCTGCAAGAAGAAACCTCCCGTGGGAACCGCAGGGACGACCGGCCCCGGCTCGGTCACGCCGTCTTCAGTCGGTGGCGTGGACGTTCCCGGCGGTGTAACGATTGGCGGACCCGGAATGCGGCCGGATCTCACCTCCGCGGACTTGGAAAAGCGTCAGTTTACGCCGGTCTATTTCGACTACGACAGTGCGAAGATCAAGCCCGCCGAGATGGCCAAGCTTGAAGTTGTCGCTGAATCGCTTAAGGGCAACAGCAAGAATCTGATTATCGAGGGCCATTGCGACGAGCGCGGCACGGCCGAGTACAACCGCGCCCTTGGAGAACGACGCGCGCAGGCGGCCTTGGTGGAACTGAAACGATTGGGGATTGACGCGAGCCGCATGTCCACGATCAGCTACGGCAAAGAGCGCCCGGCCGATTCCACTCATGGCGACACCGCGTGGTCTCGGAACCGCCGTTGCGAATTCGTTGCGTTGGACAGATAGCGCTCGCGGTGGTGGCGTGCCGTTGACAAAGATGGAGACGGCGTGTAGTCTGACGCCGTACAAATAAAGGAAAATTATGTATCTTCAATTAGCAGTCCTTAGTGAGTGGCACTTGGTTCTGTTGGCCGTGATTGTCTTCCTGTTGTTTGGAGGCAAGAAACTGCCCGAATTGGCGCGTGGCATCGGCCAGGCGATGAAAGAGTTTAAGAAAGCCTCCCGCGAGGCGGAAGACGCCATTCATGGCGTTGACAGCACGCCCAGCAGCAGCGCCAACGTGCCCACGCCGCAAGAACCCGATAACGGCTCCAAGTCAAGCTAGGATTCGTGATTCGCTTGCCTTTCCGGTTGCGAAAAAAGAAGCCTGCTGAAGTTCCTGATTCGTCCGCGACAGTCGAAGAAGACGGGGAAGGGGCAGTCAAGCCCTTTTGGGAGCATCTGGAAGACCTTCGTTGGACCCTGATCAAGAGCATTATCGTTCTTTTTGTCGGCTTCAACATTTGCATGGTGTTTGCGAACCGGATCCTCCAGTTCCTGACGGCGCCGTTGTACCGGGTTGTGCCAAACCCGGAGAACTTCCTCCAGACCTTTGATGTCATGGGCGGATTCATGTTGTGGATGAAGCTGTCTTTTTACGGGGGGTTGGTGCTTGGCGCTCCGTTTATTTTCTATTACTTAGCACAGTTCCTGATGCCGGCGCTCAAGCAGAAGGAGAAAAAGCTGGTCATGCCGGTCTTCATCTACGGCACGCTGCTTTTCATTGCGGGCGTGGCGACCACCTATTACGCGCTGCTGATTCCGGCGCTGAAGGCGTTTGTTCAATACAATAAATGGCTCCAGATCCAGACCAACTGGCGGGTCGAGAGCTACGTGCAATTCGTCACGCAATTCATGCTGGCGATGGGGTTGACCTTTGAAATGCCGTTGGTCGTGCTTGTGCTGGTGCGACTTGGCATTCTCAGCGCTGCTGCCGTGCAGCGGGGATGGAGGGTGATGGTGGTGGTGTGCGCTGCCATTGCCGCCGTGGTGGCGCCTGCCGACCCCGGTTCGATGCTTCTGATGATGGTCCCGATGCTGGTGCTGATCGCCATCACCATCTGGCTTGCGTGGATCGTCGAGGGGCGTCGCAAAAAAGTCCGGGGAGAAACCGCGGGGGACGACTCCGGCGCGATATTCGAGTGAGCGATACGATAGAGCCGCTTGATTAGTCGTAGCGCGCCAACGGCCAAAGGCGATTCCTGATACCGCCGCTGATGGTGGCCAGGCGCACCCATTCCTCGACTCTCATGTACTCCACATGGCCGTCAAAACAACTCAAGTGTCCGCCCCCAACATGGCGATCCGCCAGCACACGCGCATTGCCGCCTTCTACCGCTGCGCTTTCCAGATCGTTCTTCTTGCAGATGTTTTCGCCGTGGCTTTCAAAGAAAAAGACGTCGTTCGCCTTGAACCGTCGGACGGTCAATCGTGTGTTGCTGTTTGTATTTCGCTTTTGAACGTAGGAACCCGCTTTCCACGCATCGCAGGCGTCCCCGGGCGGCAAATCCAAGGGGCAACGAAAAACTTCCTTGCTGCCCAGATATGGCCAAAGTTCGCCAGACTCGTGTGAGTACATGCTGGGGTAATTGGAATAGGCCCAATACAAGAGGTGCGGCAGATTGCCGCCGTTGTCTGTGGAAAAAAGAAGACTGGCCTGGGTGATTTGACGCACGTTATTCATGCAGGAAGCGCGTTTGGCCTTGTTTTTCATCATTCCGATCGCGGGAAAAAGCAGCGAGATCACGACGGCAATGATCGAGATGACTACCAACAATTCAATCAAAGTAAAACCGGGCCGTCGCGGCTGTTGTTTGGCATGGGCGATTTGAGTGGATTTCATCTTGTGTTCCTTGTATTGACATGGACACGATAATGATAACGGTGGTGCGAGTCAATCACGCAGGTGACGGAAAGGTGGGCATTTGAATGCGCCACGGGCGATGCACTCTTGCTCCCTGATTTCCATGGTTAAGATTACACGCCTCTTTCCTTTGCTTTACGCGGCAATTACCCTGGGTAGTGAGTACCCGATTCTTTTCGTTGCGCGACAGCAATACGCGCCCGACCATCACAACACGGAGACGTTCTTTCAACGCGGTGAAATAAACACGGGAAAATACCGGCCCGGCAGTGCGCTTCGCGTCCTCGACCCCCAGACCAAACAAGTCAGAACCATTCTCGACGCCGGGGCGACCGGACTCATCCGCGACCCGGAAGTCAGTTTTGACGGCAAACGCATTCTCTTTTCGATGCGCAAGAACATGGAAGACGACGCGCACATCTACGAAATCAATGCAGACGGCACTGTCCTGCGCCAACTCACCTTTGCCAAGGGCGTTTCCGACATTGATCCGCTCTATCTGCCCGACGATTCGATTGTCTTCGTCTCCACGCGCGAGCCGAAATACTGCATGTGCAACCGTCACATCATGGGGAACATCTTCCGGATGGACGCGGATGGCGCCAACATCCACCAGATCGGCAAAAGCACGCTTCACGAGGGACATCCGTCGCTCATGCCGGACGGCCGCATCCTCTATGACCGATGGGAATACGTTGACCGCAACTTCGGCGATGCCCAAGCGCTCTGGGTTGTCAACCCTGATGGCACGCAGCACGCCATTTTTTGGGGCAGCAACCTCTCCTCGCCCGGCGGCGTCATTGACGGGCGGGCCGTCCCCGGCACACCCTACACGCTCGCCATATTCGCCGCTTGCCACGACCGTCCGTGGGGGGCACTTGCGCTTCTCGACCGCCGTAAAGGCGTTGATACGCGCGATTCCATCATTCGCACTTGGCCTGCCGAGGCGGTCAACCTTTTCAAAAAAGGCGGTTTTGATTCCAACAAGAAACTTTCCCCAAAATATGAAGACCCGTATCCGGTCGATGCCGAACACTTCCTTGTCTCCCGCCAGACAGGGAAGGGGGAAGAAATGGGCATTTACCTCCTCGACCTCGACGGGAACGAAACGCTCCTCCACACCGAGGATCCCGGTTGTTTCGACCCGATGCCGCTCGCGCCGCGCCAACGTCCGCCGGTCATTCCGACGCGCCGCGACTATCGCAACGGTCACGGCAAGTTCTACGTCCAAGACGTGTACACCGGCACGCACATGGACGGCATCAAACGGGGCGAGGTGAAATGGCTGCGCGTTGTCGAGTCGCCGGAGAAACGCTCGTGGACGCATCCGGTTTGGGGCGGACAGGGCATTCAGGGTCCCGCGATGAACTGGCACAACTTCGAGAGCAAACGCATCCTTGGCACCGTCCCCGTCGAGTCCGACGGTTCCGCTTATTTTGAAGTGCCCTCCGACCGGTTTGTTTTTTTTCAGTTGCTCGATGCGAATCGGATGATGGTTCAATCCATGCGCAGCGGCACGATCATCCAGTCGGGCGAGACGCAAGGTTGCGTCGGCTGCCACGAAAACCGCACGGCCGGGTTGGTGCCTTCCAATACGACGCTTGCGATGCGGCGTCCCGCCAGCCAACTTGATGGTTGGCATGGTCCAGCGCGCGACTTCGATTTCATGGTTGACGTGCAACCTGTCCTTACGAAGCACTGTCTGCCCTGTCACGACTACGGCAAGGCCGGCGCGAAGCAGTTCGTTCTCGCTCCCGATCGTGATTTTGTCTTCAATGCCGCCTACATCGAATTGTGGGCGAAGAAGGTCATCACCTGTGTTGGGGGCGGCCCCGCCGAGATTCAACCTCCGAAATCGTGGGGGGCGCACGCCAGCCGTCTGATCTCGGCGTCCCGCAAATACGCGCTCACCGCCGAGGAAATGGAACGGCTCGTCACCTGGGTTGACCTCAACGCGCCGTTTTATCCGAGTTACCTCTGCGCGTTCCCCGACAACCTCACCGGTCGTTGTCCGCTCGACAACGCCCAGATCAAACGCCTCGCTGAATTAACCGGCGTGGACCTGACGAAACACGCTGCCCACAACACACTCAAGCATCCGTGGATCAGTTTCGACCGTCCGGAACGCAGTCCCATCCTCGCCAACGTCAGCAACGGCCGCGATGAGGCGCTTGCGATTATTCGCGACGGCCAGCGCAAGCTGAAACAGGAGACTCCATGCCCCGCCGACAAGGCGCGCGACGAGAAATACGAGCAGCGCGCTGCCATTGAACGTCAAAATCGGCTTGCGATTCTCGAAGGACGCAAAGTGTACGATGATCGGGTTACAGCGGAAAGATGACTGTGATGCGGATGCCGCCTTCCGGTCGGTTGGCGATGCTGACGCCGGCATGATGGAGATCGAGAATGGTTTTCACGACGGCAAGGCCGAGACCGGAACCTTTGCCCTTGGGTTTTGTCGTGAAGAATGGCTGGAACAGACGATCCATTTTGTCCGGTGGAATGCCGTGCCCGGTGTCGTCAATCTCCGTGACCACCGCGCGCTCCCGTTCGTTGAGCCGTGTCCGAACGGTCAGTGTGCCGCCGTTTGGCTGCATGGCGTGAACGGCGTTCATGCAGAAGTTGAGAAGGCATTGTTCGATTTTGTGGCGGTCGAGTGACACGGGCGGCAAGTCGGCGGCGAGATGGGTCTCGACCTTGATCTGATTGGTGGCGAACTCGTGTTTCATCATCTGCAAGGCGCCGGTGATGATCTTGTTGAGATCTTCCGGTTGCAGGCGAAGTTCGTCCGGCGCGGCCAAGTCCATCAGGCCGCGCACGGCTCGCGTGCCTTTTTCGACGGCAGCCTGAATCTGCGCGAGCACTTCGCTCACCGTCTTGTCGGCATCGCCGAGGGTGTCTTTGAGGTAACTGACGGCGAACATGATGTTGTTGAGCGGGTTCTTGACCTCGTGGGCGACGCTGGCGGCCATCTGGCCGACGATCTCCAGTTTGGCGGCCTGGATGAGTTGCATCTGGGTGGCGCGCAACTCTTCCTCGGCCTGTTTGCGGGCGGTGATGTCTTGCGCCACGCCGATGGTGCCGATGATCCTGCCCTTGTCGTCGGTCAACGGTTGGGCGTGCACGGAAAACGTCTGTCCCTGCCAATCCACCTCATACACGACCAGTTCGCCCTGCAACGCGCGTTTCAACTCGTCCATGCGCAGCAGGTTCTGGTCACTGAGGCGGAAGATCTCGAACATGGCGGTGCTGACAACCTCCTTGCCGGGCAGGCGCAACGGCGCGATACCCGCGCCGAGGCAATTGGTGACGTGCAGATCGGTGTTTGTGGACCAGAGCACCGCCGGCATTTGTGCGGTGATCATGCGGAGCCGTTCTTCGCGTTCCCCGCGCGCCGCCTCGATCCGCCGGTGGCGAGAGATCGCCAACGCGAGAGAAACTCCCAGCGTTACGGCTGTTGCCGTTGTGATCACCAGCAGAAGGGGGAGCATGTTCATTGCGTCAATGTGCGGCAGTCTGGCCTTTGAGCCAAGTGCCAAAACCGATGATGATGGTCGAGAGGATCAGCGCCAGGATGCCGGAGGCGATGAGGCGGTGGGCCTTCCTGCTGGAGCCTTTCCACTCGCGGAAAATCCAGCCCCACATCGTGCTGAAAATGATGATGCTGGCCATGTGCAGCGTCCACGAGGCAAATCCAAACTGGCCCATCTGCGTCTCGCCCATCGTGTAGAAGAAGAACTGGAAATACCACGTGGTTCCCGCCAGTGCGGAGAAAATGTAGTTGGAAAACACCGGCACGGGCTGGGACGGGGCTGTCCGCAGCGTGGAGGAGAAATACTGGTAGCCGGTCTTATTCCGGACGTTGAGGATCAGGCACCAGATGAAATTCGTCGTGAATCCTCCCAGCAATACCACGATCAGTTTGGGAAGCCCCGTCCACAACGTGTCCGTGCCGGCGCTGGCTGATGCCTCGCCAATCGGAGCGCCGGCCGTCAGCGCGAACGAGAAGCACGCGCTCATGATGCCGGAGAAGGTGGCCACGAGGATTCCTTTTGTGAAGTGGAATTCGGCAATGGCTTTCTTCTTCTCCTCGGCGGGCATTTCTTTTTCCTTGGTCAAGCCCGCCATCGCAGCGATGCCGATGCCGAGCAAACAGACGGCCACCCCGGCGAGGGTCACCTGTCCCGATCCCGTGGCGGCGATCTGGGCGATGGTCTCGGGAACTGGCACCGCCGGCATGAAGGATTTGAAAATGGGCGGCAGCAGCGTGCCAAACGCGGCGCAGTAGCCAAGCGCCACGCCCATGCCGAGCGACATGCCGAGGTATCGCATCGTTAAGCCGAATGTCAATCCGCCGAAACCCCACATGGCGCCAAAGAAATATGTCCACCACAGCGTGCTCGCGGACTGTTGGCGGAGAACCCCCCAGACGTCATTGGTCAGGATGATTGCCAACACCCACGGACAGATGATCCATGAAAAAAATCCGCCGACGAGCCAATACACTTCCCACGCCCATTTCTTCACGCCTTTGTAGGGAACGTAGAAGCTGCCGGAGGCGAGGCCGCCGACCCAGTGGAAAAAGACGCCGAGAAATGGATTGGGTGTCATCATTCCCCGCTGCGGCCCATCCATGTGGGTGTGGCAACAAACCAGAGCAGCGTCGCGATGGTCAGGCACGTTTTCATGGTTGGCAGTTCCACGCCGCCGGCGAGGTACACCATCGGAATCAACACCGTGGCAGCAAGCGCGACCACGGACATCAGGCGGGCGATTGCTTTCATGATGCCTCCTGTTGCTGCAATGCCTTGCTCAGCGCGACATACAAGATGGCCGCGATAAACCAGCCGGGCAGGCTGACGAAGAAAATCTGCACGCCCGCGAACTGCACCAACGCCCAGCAGATCCCCAGTGTCAGGAACCAAGTTAGACCTGCCGCCCAGTTGATGCTGATGCCGCGCTTCTCCGCATAGTGTTGTTGAAAGCCGAACTTCCGGCTCAGCCAGAAATCCACGAAGACCACCGCGCCCATCGGCATCAGCAGCATCCCGTACAACGCGACGAACCCAAGCAGTTTCATCGCAATCGCCGGGAACATCCCCGCGAGCGCGGCGATGAGTCCGGTGACCAGCGTCACGGCGTACCGGGAACGATTCGGCATGATCGCCTGAAACGCCATGCCGGCCCGGTAAATGGTCGGATTGGCCGTGGTCCAGCCGGCGATGATCACACAGATCAAGCCCGCAAACCCGCACGCCCGGTAGGCGAGGGGTCCCGGCAAGACTGCGGTGTTGGCGGGGTCCTGATGCAGTTGTAGCGCGTACAGCAGCGATGCGCTCAACCACGCGAGGAAATGGCCGAGGTACATTCCGGTTGCCGATGCCACGCCGTACCACGAACGCTTCGCGTAGCGCAGCACGGTCAGGTCGGACATTCCAATATGCATCGCCATGTTGCAGAACCACGCAAAAAACATCACATGCCAGAACGTAAATTTCACCTGGCCCGGCAACGGGTCGCCGCCCTTCCACAGATGCGTCTCCGCCAGCCGCCAGAGATCGCCTGCCGACTGAACCTGCGTGCCGGTGACATCAATAAACTGTTTCAGCGCGACCAGCCCAAACGCCAGAAACACCGGCGTCATCCATGGCGCGGCAATGTTGGCGATGTGCGCCACCATCTTGTAGCCGTAGGCGGCCACGACAGCGATCAGCACGCCGACCACGAGCACGGCAATCACCCAGCCAGCGCTGTTCGGCAAGAGATCGTTCAGTCCCGGCATCGGGAAATTGAACCAGACGCCCACCGCCGTGGCGGATACCGTCACCATCGAGCCGGCGAGGAAACAAAACATGACGCCGTTGGCGAGGTTGTAGAGCACCACCAGTTTGCGGCCGCAGATCTTTTCCAGTTGATAATAAAGCGTCAGGCGCGCGCGCGTGGCAATCGGCGCGGTCAGGAACACCCAGCTCAGCACCGCCAGCAGATTGCCGACCAACAAGCCCGTGACCACGTCGAACGCGCTCACACCCGCCGCCACGAACAGCGGCCCGATCATCAGTTCCGTTCCCGCCGTGTGTTCGCCGGCGTACATGCCGACAAAACTCTTGAAACCGAGCAGCGCCCGTTCGGGCACCGGCTGTCGTTCGAATTCTTCCGCCATGGTCGTTATCCTCGCTTCGACAACACGTTCTTCTCGTAGGCCTTCACTTCATCGAGCCACGCCGCGCCAACGGGGACACCCTGTGTGGCGCAGTAATAATCCCAAACCGCCACGGCCGGCAGCGTCTTCGCTTCTTCGAGCAACGCAAGGCGTGACGTGTAATCGCCCCCGGCCTCGGCAGCCTTGATCTTCTCGATGGGGGTGAGCAACGCCAGCAACAGCGCCTTGAGCATGTTGCGCGTGCCGATGGTCCACGCAGCGACACGGTTGATGCTGGCGTCGAAGTAATCGAGGCCGATGTGAATCCGCTGGGTGTAATTGCCCCAGACGATCTCCTGCGCGATGGCCTGCAACTCGTCGGTCAACGTCACGACGTGGTCGCTGTCCCAGCGCACGCCCCGGCTGACGTGCAACAGGATCTCGTCAAGCTGCGTCAGCACAGCGGAAATCTTGTCGGCCATGCTCTCGGTCGGGTGATAATGCCCGGCGTCGAGCGTGACGAGCTTGTTGTGGCGGACGGCGTAGGCGAGATAAAACTCGTGCGAACCGACGACGTAACTTTCGGAGCCGATGCCGAACAGTTTGCCCTCGATGGCATCGCGATTCAGTTTCGCATCAATCTTCTTTGCGAAGATGGCATCGAGCGATGCGGCAAGCCGTTCGCGGGGCGATTTGCGGTCCGCAGGCGTGTCCTTCATGCCGTCGGGAATCCAGATATTGGTCACGCAAGTCTTGCCAAGCGCCTTGCCGATCGCTGCGCCAATCGCGCGGCACCGGACGCAATGTTCAACCCAGAACCGTCGGATATCCTTGTCCGGGTGCGAGAGCGTGAACCCGGCTGCCGCTTTCGGGTGCGAGAAACAGGTCGGGTTGAAATCCATGCCGAGGCCGTGTTGCTTGCACCATGCGATCCAATTCCCAAAATGCTCCGGCGCGATGGCATCGCGGTCCACCTTCTTGCCGCCGAACTCGGCGTAGAATGCGTGGAGGTTGAGACGGTGTTTGCCGGGGATGAGCGAGAGGGACTTCTCGATGTCGGCGCGGAGTTCACCGGGCGTCCGTGCCTTGCCGGGATGATTCCCGGTGACGGCTAGACCGCCGCCGAGTTCACCGCCGAAGTTCTCAAAGCCGCCGACGTCATCGCCTTGCCAGCAATGCAGGGAGATGGGGATGGTGGCGATTTGCTTGAGCGCGGCATCGGTGTTGACACCGAGTTCCGCGTACTGTTCCTTGGCAAGCCGGTAGGCACTTTCCAGATGGCGTTTGTTCATGGCAGATGCAAATCGTTGTAGAAGAAACGCACAGTCCGCGCAAGCAGGAAAGTAGCCATTACGCTCCGCGTGATGGAGAGGGGTGCCTTACGCGGAGCGTGAGGAGTCCCATTCAGGGTTTCCAGCCGAGGCGTTTGAGGTAGCCGTCTTCGCCCCACGAGATGGAGGCGACGTTGACGGCAAGAAAATCGTTTTGGAAGATGTCACGCATCAGCGCGTGCCGTTCTTCGCAGGCTTTGCGTGCTGCGACCCTGTCCGTGTTTCGGAAAAAGGAGTGAACGCGTGCTTCTGTCTCCGTCCAGCGCAGGCCGCGTTCGAGGAACGCCAATCGTTTGAGCGCCAGGGCATCGCCCGCAGCCGGTGCGCGCGCTTGCTGGAGCAGGGCGCGCAATTCATCGAGCACCTGGGGCGTGAACGTGGTGAGCGGCTCGATTCTGGCGCTGTCAACGTCGGCGTCGAGCGCGGCGCGGTTCGCGGCGACGTCGTTGGTGAGTGCTTCGAGTTTGTCGAAGTACCGGCGCACGATCTTCGCGGCGTTGCCGAAACCGGCGCGGCAGTAATCGTCAATGATGGCGTCCACGTCCTGATCGGGATTCCAGTGGAGGCGGGCGACGACGTAGTAGTTGAGACCTTGCGTGGCCCAGTTGTGCGTGCAAGAGTCGAAATCAGTGCCCCACATGCCATGTTGGGCGAGGTAACGGAAGTCGGTCGCAAACTTATGGACGTAAATGAACGGCGCGCCCGTGCGGCGTCCTGCGAGCATCAGGTTGGGGCGGAAATAAATGTTCGCGGAGGCCCTCGACCACTCATCCCAGTCGCGCAACCCTTGTTGGCGCAGTGTTTCGTCGGTGTATTGGATTTGGACGAAGCGCACGACGAGGTTGGGATGGAGTTTGCGGAGAACCGGCGGTGATTTGTAGGCGCTGTAGGCGTCCACGGTGAACAGCGCTTTTGGATGCACCTTCGTCACCTCTTCGGCGATGGCGTTCCAGAAGTACACCATGCGGTCGGTGAGCGTGACATGCTCGGTGTCGTGAATCTTCACTTTGCGTCCGTTGGGAGCGTCGAGCGCCTCGCATTTCGGGCAGCAGCAGAATCGGTTGACGCTGCCGTCATTCGGCGACAACGAGACGCCGCCGAGGCCGGGTTTCCTGTTCAACTCTTCGATCTTCTCTCGCGCAATGGCCGCGATGAGTTCCGTATTCGATTTGCAGAGACGCGAGCGGGCGCCGTGGCGTGACTGGTCGCGCGAACCGTTGGGCTGCAAGGCAAACCAGTCGGGATGTTCCTTGCCGTACGTCGCCCAGAGATGACCGAAGGCATGGCCACCGGCGACGTTGAAGGTGCCGCCAAGTTTTTGCCACGCGAACCAGTCGCCCGACTGCGCTGTCGTGCGTTCGGCGGCGGCACGCTGGCGTTTGTAGTCGTCAGTCGTGAACCTGAGGTTTTTAAGGCCGGTTTCCAAGCGGTCGTTGAGGGATGAATTGCGGATGTTGCGTTGCACGAGTTGCGGCGCGCCAGTTGTTGCGAAGTCTTCGATGCGGATGGTGTCCTGTTGGGGAACGACCTTGCCGAGTTCGCCCGGCCAAAGCCAGCGGACGCCGAGTTTCTCTTCGAGAAACGTCACCACGGCGTAGTGCGTTCCCTCGCCGGATCCGAGCAGGGTGAGCGTGTTGCCTTTCACCCGCAAGGAGATGCTCCCCGGTGCCAGCGACTTGTCTTCGCCGAGGATGACGCGCGCTTGCTCATTGCGAAGGGCGCTTTCGCGCTGTATCGGCAGTTCTGCGCCGGAAATCTGGTGAATGTGGTCGCGCAGGATTTGCGCGGCGAATTTCGTGGCACGCGCAGGTTGGTCCGACGTGACGATGACAGCGCGTGGTTGGCGGTTCTCCACCAAGGTCACTGCGCCAGCGGCGAACTCCCCGCTCACGCAGAGCAGGACAAAGAGGACGCCGCTGGTTACTGTCCGGTTTCGCACTCAGCAACCTTTTCGAGGTAGAATTCGTCTGTGAAGAGACCGTCCTCGTAAATGCGTTGCAATCGCCGCAACTGACCGGCCACCTGACCTTTGGTGAATTTGCCCTGTTGTCCTGAACCTGCTTTTCTGGATGCGGTCGTAGTCGAAGAAGCGCTCTTGGTGGGGGCCGTATATCGCGGTGGCACCTGGAAATTAGGCGGAGTCAGCAAGGCGGCGAATTCCTGGGCGGGAACCAGATGCCGCCAGAGGAATGCCTGCATTCTGTCTTCCGTGGGAACAGCGTCGCGTACGACTTCCCTGGAGGCAGCTTTCCCGCGCCCTTCGACATGCAGGTTGACGAGCTTTTTCTCGGTGGACGACCCGCCACGCAATGCGAGGCGGGCTGAAGATTGTTTTGCCGTCAGGGTTACCGGTTGTGCAGTAACGCCTGAGGGTGGATCTTTCAATCCAATCGTAATCGGGCCATCAAACCCGTCGTGGCGAATGGCAAAGACGGTGACACTGGCGATGTCCTTCCCGCGAAGTCCAATGCTGGATGGCGTGAAACGCAACGTAAAATCAGGCTGCGGCGGGCTGATCCGCAGTCGGTAGCCGTACTCATCGCCGCCATGTTGTGCGTTATCACCGATGTACAGATAATAGAGGCCATCAGACGGAAGCTTGGTCATGATGTAGGAGTCAGCGTGATGGGTGTTCAAACCGGAGGCCAGGTCTTCGCAGTCGTCATTAAACGCCACCAACCTGCCACTCATGTCAGTGATTTTAAGGATCGAGTCCAGCGGGGAATCGAGGCGTCGTGCATAAACTTCGGCCACGATCGTATCATTGGCCCTGCCGCGGAATTGGAACACATCCCATGCTCCGGGCTTTGAGATGCGCCCGTTGATGATGATGGGCGATGTGACGAACTGCGCCTGCAGGGGCGCGTCGTTCGGTTCCTTCTCAAACGTCTCCGGCAAGGTGTCCACCATGAAGGCGACGCGATTGGTCTGGCGTTCGCGGCTGCCGAGGGTGAATGGATAGAGGCCGGGTTTGACGCCCGTAAGGTTGAGTACATACTTGTCAACCGTCATGTTGAGGCCGCGGATGGCAAGGTTGACGGAGTCATTCAGGCGGCCGCCGAGCGGATAGATGTTCGAGATGAAAGGCAATTCACCGACGGTGATGCGATAGACAAAATCCTCGCGTCCGCGGTAGATGGCGTCGTAGATGGCGAACACATACTCGCCGTCCTTGGGGATTATGTAAAGGATTGTGGGGTCCGGTTTGAATCGGTAATCGTCGGAATACGCCACCTCTTTGCCGGCGGAATCATACAAGGCAAGGACCGGTTGGAACCAACCAGGCACGCCATCAGCGATGTAGGGGATCAGTTGCCGTGCGAGCGTGCTGATGACGATTTGTTGTCCTTTGCGTGCAGTGAAGCGGTAGGTGTTGACTTCTCGCGACGCGATTTGTCCATTGACGGTGCAGGGCAACGTGATGCGCTGTTCCGCCTCCTCCGTTGGGCGCTCGCGGAGGGCGAGCGATTCCTTGCCGAGAATCTGTCTGGGTGTGGTCTTCATCGGTTTGCGCGTGTGTTCCGGCAAGAGTCCGACGTAAAAGGCCATCGGGTTCGACGGACCGCGGGTGGTGACGGCGCGGATTTCGCGTTCGCCGGGGGGGGCATCCGGCGCGATGGTGATCTCGACATAAACGAGGCTGGAAATCGAATTGCAGTGCGGCTGCTGCACGTAGTTGGCCAACCGATATTCAATTCTCTCGATCAGGGTTTTGACGGCTGGCGATGGTTTTTTGTCTTTGCGCAATTCGGTCAGTTGCTGGCGGAGAAGTTGCGTGTCCTGCGGGCTCATTCTCCAGTAATAATCCTTTATCTTGGCCGTCACGCCGGCGCCGGAGACGTGGATTTCATGAATGTTATCCAAGCCTTGTCCGCCGAGACGGACTTGAAACGTGGTGCCCTGTTTGCCGCCGGCGGGATAGCTGAAGCCAATGTAGGGACGTTGCGCCCAAGATGTCGGTGCAATAACCATCAGGAGGGCAGCGCCCCCGAGTAATGCAAACGATAGGCTCTTGTTCATAAACTTGCTCCTTTGTCTGTTACATAATATGCCGGATATGCCACGGCATTCAAGTCAGTTATTGACGAATGTGAAAGATTCACCCCCCCCCGTCGCCACACCGGACGAGGGAGGATCATTGACCGGTTTCGCACTCGGCCACTTTTGCCAGATAGAATTCATCAGTGAACAACCCATCGTCGTAAATCCGCCTGAGTTGGCGCAGCCGGCCGGCAACCTGACCTTTGGTGAATTTGGATTTTTCATTCGACGAGCTGGCAACAGACGGGGTGGATGATGGAAGCGTGGGCGCAACGCGTTTGTACGTTGGCTGACTTGATGGAGTGGGCGACTGAACGGCGAATTCCTTGGCCGGGACCAAGTGCCGCCAGAGAAACGCCTGCATTTTGTCTTCCGCGGGCATGGCTTTGTTGGCAATCTTCTTGTCGCCGACCGTAGCCCGCCCTTCAATGGACAGCGGCACGGGCTTTTTGGGAGCCGACCAGTCTGCCGAGAAGGAGAAGCGGACAACGTCCTGGCCGTCCCTCAACGTTGTTGTCTGCGAAGAAAACCCTTTGGGTGAATCTTTCAGGCCAAGCTTAATCGGTCCGGTGAAACCATCCTTGCGGATGGCATAGACACTGACAGTTGCCGAACCTCCGCGGAAGCCTCCGGAACTGCCTTTCGAGGATTTAGACTTCGTTTTTTGCGGGGGAGCCGTCCGGTAGGCCGTGGCACTGGAAGGCACCACGCGCAAGGCAAAATCAGGACGCGGTGCGCTGATGCGGAGCCGGTAGCCATACTCTTCGCCGCCGTGTCGCGCCGTGTCGCCGATGTGAACGTAATAGACGCCATCGGCCGGCAGCTTGGCCATGAAATAGGAATCGGCATGATGGGTATTCAGGCCGGTGGCAAGATCTTCACAGTCGTCATTGAAGGCAATGAGTTTGCCCTTCGCATCGGTCAGTTTGACCACGGAATCAAGGGGCGAATCAAGCCGTCGGGCGTACACTTCCACGACGACGGTTTCGCCGGCCTTGCCGTTGAACTGAAAGACGTCCCAGTCATCCGCCTTGTCAATCCGTCCGTTGATGATGACCGGCAGGGTCACGGCCTGCGCGCGCGCCGGGCTGTTGTTGGATTCCTTGTCGAATGCTTCCATCAGTGTGTCCAATGCAAACGGCATGGGATTGGAAAGAAGTTGGTCGCGGTGAGCAACGACTTGGTGGATGCCTTCGCCGGTGCCTTGCGCGGGCGTTGTCAGGCTCGCGCCCTTGAGGTTCCAACCTTTCATCTTGACCGAAGACGGTTCGCCGTCGCGTCCGCCCAGCGGGAAGATGCTCGTCACGAATGGGAGTTCTCCGATCGTGACTCGATAGACGAAGTCTTCGCGTCCGCGATAAATACTGTCCTGAACGGCCAATACGTAATCGCCGTCCTTGGGCACCTCGAAGAGAATCACGGGGTCTGGTTTGAAACGGTAATCGTCTTCATAGGCGACTTCATTTCCCTCAGCATCGTAGAGCGCAAGCACCGGCTGGAACCAGCCGGGTGCCGCATCGGCAATGTAGGGGATCAGTTGACGCGCCAACATGGTGATGACCAACCGCTGTCCCTTGCGGGCGGCAAACCGGTAGCTGTTGACTTCGCGGGACGCGATCTGGCCATTCATGGTGCACGGCAGGTTGATGCGCACTTCCGCCTCTTCCGACGGGCGATTGCGCAGCGCGAGTTGTTCCTTGCCGAGCACCTGACGGGCAGCGGTTTTCATTGGTTTGCGTGTGTGTTCCGGAACTTGCCCCACATGGAAGGGCAGGGGGTTCGAGATGCCGCGGCTGTTGATCAAGCGCAACTCGCGTTCGCCCGGCGGGGCATCGGGCGCAATCGTTACTTCGACGTAAGCAAGACTGGAAATCGAGCGGCAATGCGGCTGTTGGACCCAGTTCTGCAAGCGGTAGGATATCTTGGCCATCAGGTTGGTGACCTCTGGCGAGCGGGATCGCAGACGACGCAAGGCGGCCATTTGTTCGTTCAACAGGCGTGAATCTTGCGGACTCATTGGCCAGTGGTACTCGATGAGTTTTGCAGTCACACCTTTCCCAGAAACGAGGATTTCATTTACGCCATCCATGCCCTGACCGCCGAGGCGGATCTGAAACGTGGCGCCCTGTTGTCCACCGGCGGGATACGCAAAGCCGATGTACGGGCGACCTTGCTGTGCGTGCACCGGCGTCGCCGTGAGCACGGCGACAGCCAGACTCAAAACCGAAAAACATTGGATTCTACTCATAAATTAATCCTTGTTCAGTTGCATATTGTCAAGTCAACTAGACGCCCGGCAAGAGCCAAAATTCAAAAAGGCTGAGGCAGTTCCAAGTCAACGTATGTATCCGAGTTCTGCAATCCGGTCGCCGTAGAAAATATCCGTGAGCAGCCCTTTTTCGTACAAAGACTTGATTCCACGCGCCAGGCCGGAAACTTGCGACTTGGTGAACTTGCGCCCCTTGGATTCAGCTTCGGCAATGACAGCGTTCGCCTTGGCCAACTGCGCGGGTGTCAGCTCCGGCGGCACGCGCAAAGGTGGAGGGGTGTACTTGGGGTCGTACACGTGAACTTTCAGGTCTTGGGCGGGTACGAGATGCCGCCACAAAAATGCTTGCATGCGGTCTTCTGCCGGCACGGCTACATGGACGGCTCCTTTACCGCCGATTTCCGTAGTGCCGGCGACGGTCAGCGTGACGGGGGCTTTCGTTGGCGTTGAGGGCCCTCGGAGCCGGAGCCGCGCAACCGCCTGTGTTCGTGACAACGTAACGGGCGTCGAGGTGAAACCGGCGGGGGGATTGTGCAGGTGCAGTTTGATGTCGCCACTGAATCCATCCTTGCGAATGGCATAGACGCTGAGAGAGGCGTCGCCTTTGGTTCTCAGACTGACGCTGGATGGCACAACGCGCAGTTCGAAATCAGGTCGAGGGGCGCTGATGCGGAGCCGGTAGCCGTACTCATCGCCGCCGTGCCGGGCCGTGTCCCCGATGTGAACACAGTAAATGCCATCAGACGGCAGCCTGGCCATGATATAGGAATCAGCGTGATGCGTATTCAGGCCGGAGGTGAGGTCTTCGCAGTCGTCATTGAACGCCACCAATACGCCATTCATGTCCGTGATCCTCACGGCAGAGTCCAGGGGGGAATCCAACCGCCGCGCATGCACTTCGACGACCACGGTGTCATTGGCGCGTCCCCGGAATTGGAAGACATCCGAATCGCCCGGCTTGTCAATGCGTCCATTAATGATGATGGGAAGCGTCACAAACTGGGCTTGTGCAGGGGTATCGTTGGCTTCCTTCTCAACTGTTTCTGTCAATGTGTCCACCATGAAAGCGACGCGGTTCGTTTGTCGCTCCCTGCTTCCGAGAGTGAAAGGGTAGGGGCCTGGTTTGACGCCGGTCAGGTTGAGGGCGTACTTGTCCACGTTGAGATTGAAACCGCGGATGGAAAGCGTGAGTGAGTCGTTGGCACGGCCGCCAAGCGGATAGATGTTGGAAATGAAGGGCAACTCGCCGATCGTGATGCGATAGATGAAATCGTTGCGGCCACGGTAAATGGCATCGAAGATGGCGAGGACGTATTCGCCGTCTTGGGGTACTTCGTAGAGAATGACCGGGTCCGGCTTGAACCGGTAATCATCATCATAGGCGACTTCCCGTCCATTCGCATCATAGAGCGCAATCACCGGCTGAAACCATCCCGGTACGCCATCGGCGATGTAAGGAATCAATTGTCGGGCGAGTGTGCTGATGACGAGTTGCTGTCCCTTGCGGGCGGCGAAGCGGTAACTGTTGACCTCACGGGAAGCGATCTGGCCGTTCACGGTGCAAGGAATGTTGATGCGCTCCTCGGCTTCGGTCGAGGGCCTGTTCCGTAGTGCCTGAGATTCCTTGCCGAGGCGTTGACGCGGGGCCGTGAGCATCGCCTTTCGCGAGTTTTCCGTGAGCAGTCCCACGTGGAAAGCCATCGGGTTCGATGCGCCACCGCGAAGCGTCATGAGGCGCAGTTCCCGTTCGCCGGGGGGGGCGTCGGGAGCTATCGTCACCTCGATAAAGACAACGCTGCGGAATGCGGCGCAGGCCGGGAAACGCATGTCCTCGCGCAGTAGTTTCTCAAGTCGGGCAATCAGATTTGTCGTTGCAGGATCTACCGCCGTCGGAGTCGAAGAGGTTGATTCGCCCTTTGTTTTCTTCTTTTTTGAAGAAGCTTTGGGCAATGACTTCTTCAAGTCGGCAAGTTGACGGCTCAACCAGCCGGACTCGCGGTTTCCAAGTGGGAAACAATACTCGACTACTCGGGCTGATACGCCGTTGCCAGTGACCAGCACACCGTTGACGTCATTCAGGTTTTGTCCGCCGAGTTTGACTTCGAACGTTGTGCCCTGTTTTCCTCCGGCGGGATAGACGTAGCCGATATACGGTCTAGACTGCGCACGCCCTGCCGGTACTACTACCAGCAGGGCGTGCGCGCTAAGGAGCACAAGCCAGCGAACGCTGCACATGGCTCAGATAATCTCGGTCAAGAGTCCGCCAGACTTCACCTTCGGTCCGACTTCGGGCAACACAAAGGCGTCAAGTCCCTCAGGGTGGGGGAGTTTGCTCTTCGTGTCAATGCCGGCCAACTGATAGATGGTGCCGAGCAGGTCCACGGGATAGACGGGGCGATCCTTGACTTCTTGGCCTTGGGCGTCGGACGAACCAACGACTGCGCCGCCCTTGAAGCCACCGCCTGCGACGATCACGCTGAACACGTTGCCGTAGTGGTTGCGTCCGCCGTTCCATGGCGGCTGGTAGTCAACCTTGGGTCCACGACCAAACTCGCCAGTACACCAGACGAGTGTGCTTTCGAGCAGACCGCGGTCGTGCAGGTCTTGCAGGAGCATCGCCAAGCCTTGATCCAGCATGGGAACCTGACGGCGCATGGTGGCGAAGTGGTTGCTGTGGGTATCCCAACCACCAGGGAAACTGATGTTGATGTAGGGGACACCGGCCTCAACCATCCGTCGTGCAGCGAGACATTCCTGCCCGAACGTATTGCGTCCATACTTGTCGCGGAGGTCATTCTTTTCCTTGGACAGGTCAAACACATCCTTGCCGGCGCCGAGGATCAACTCATACGCTTCTTTCTTTGCAGCCTCAGAAGCAACCATTGCGGGGCTTGCGGCCATCGTCTTGCCCATGGTATCCATATTGGCCAGCAATTCACGACGGGCTTTCTGGCGATCATCGGTGATGCCCTTGGCGACTACACCCTCGACTTCGAAGCGCGATGCATTCGGATCGCCGCCAGTGGAAAAGGGTTTGTACTTCGGTCCGAGGAACCCTTCTTCCGAGAAACGTCCGTTGGCAGAGAGCATTACCACGTAGGGTGGAATCATGCCTTTGTACTCGTTGCGTTTTGAATAAGCGAACACGGCGCCGACGCTCGGATAGGAAATGCGCTCGCCCGGGGGATGCCCGGTCTGCATCAGGTAGGCGGCAGTCTCGTGACCGTTGTTGCGGTGGGTCATGCTGCGGATGATCGAATACTTGTCCGCTTGTTTTGCCATATTGACCCACAACTCCTGCAGACGGATGCCTTTGACGTTGGTCTCGATGGCCTTGCCGAATTCGCCCATGTACTCGCTTCCGGCATCAGGCTTCGGGTCCAGCGTGTCGTTGTGCGACATGCCGCCCCAGAGGAAAATCTGAATGACCGATTTGGCTTTTGCCTTGAGCGCCGGTTTTGCCGATGTCGTCAGGGCTGCTGCTCGGGCATCGCCGACAATAATGCGGCTGCCAAACACCAGTCCCGCCGTCCCCAATACTCCTCGGCGAAGCGCCTCGCGCCGGGAGACCTGCTGGTTGTTGCGTTTGTTGTTCATGGTTTCTCCTTTTGCATTGGTTTGACGTTAGTGTCGGTACAAAAATTCAGAATTGTTGATCAACGACCAAGTGATGTCCGTCCATGCTTCGCGCTGTCGTTGGAACGCGGCTTGTCGCGCAGCAGTAGCGGCTTTGGGAGCCGCTTTGCTCTTGCTGCCAGACTTCGCTGAGAGGGCTTCAGTCATGGCTGGAAAATTACCATACGCCTCCGCCGTTTGCAACTCAGATTGTGTGGGGAAACGTGACAGGAAGGTTAGATAAAGTGCTTCGATGTTTTCCGAGGGTTTGCGGGTAGGGTCAATGAGTTCACGAAGTTTTGGTCCTTGTTCAATCTTCCGCGCGATATGACTGGAGTTCAGCATATGCCGCCACTGTGAGGCTTGGGGGAGGTTGTCACGCTCGTTTTCCATGCCGGTGGCGCGCGCGGTGCGTCCGAACAAGGTCAGGAACGGGCTGCTGATGCTTCCGTCGGCGATCCCAATGGCCGGCATGTTTTCGGGAATATACGTGAAGGGTTCCGGAATGGCGCTGGTGTACAGGTCGGTGGTGCCGGTGATGGTGTTGATGACGTCAATCAACACTTCCGCGTCCAAACGCCGCAGCGGGTAGGTGGCAAAGTTGGCTTCCGCTTCGGGTCCTTTGTATCGTGGGACCGAGGAGAGTTGGTATGTCTGGGAGTTCAAGATCAGTCGGTAGATGTGCTTGAGGTTGTAACGGCTCGCGACAAGTTCTTTTTCGAGATACGCGAGCAATGCGGGATTGCTCGGTGGATTGTCTGGGCGAATGTCATCCGGCTCGTGGATGATGCCGCGACCGAGCAACCAGTACCAAACGCGGTTGACGATGGCGCGGTTGAACCAAGGATTGTTTGGCGTGATCAGCCAGTCGGCGAAGACCTCGCGGGGATCCTTGTTCGGCGGCAATTTGATTTGTTTGCCGTCGGGGAAGGTTGCCGCCTGCGGGGGCAAGGTGGTCGGCAGTGTTGCCACCGGAGGTGGATTGGTCGAAGCAATGGCATCGCGTCCCGGAGCGATATTGGCGCGCACCGTACTGGCGCCGATCGGGTCCCAGAAAACGACTTCCTCTTTCCATTCACTGGTCGGTTTGTAGCCGACTTGGGCAAAGAAGGCGGACACGCCAGTCAAGAGATTGGCCGGCCATTTGTCGGTTCGCATTCCCATGAACGTCAACGCGACGACGCTGGCCAAGCCATCGGGCGAGCGGCTGGCGGATGCGCGATAGAAGTTGGCGGGGCCGACGCGGAAGTTGCTGCCGCTGGAGGTGAGCAACTCGCGGGCGAATTGGTCGTACGGTTTGTTTTCAGCGAGGGAGGCACGGATCCAACGGTGGTAAGCCTGTGCGGCGTTGGGCCAGAGGTTGACGGGAAACTCCGCCTTGATCCGTAGGACGTCACTCCATCGCATGGCCCAGTAGTCGGCAAACTCCGGGCGCTCCAACAATTTGTCAATCAGGATGCGCCGTTTGTTGGCAATATCGGCATTTCGGATGAAATCTTTTGCCTCTTGCGCGGTCGGCAGGATGCCGAGGACGTCCAAGTACGCGCGACGAACAAACACCGCATCAGAACAAAGCGCGGGACGAATGTTCAACTGTGCCAGCTTGGCGAACACTGCCTTGTCAATTGCAGTTTGCGGGACAGGCAGGGTATTGCTTTCATAGACACCTTCGGCCGCCGTCGCCATTGCGGCACTAAACAGTAACGCCGCCAACGCGGGCGTTATCATCCAATTCGTGAGATTCAGACGCATTACATTCATATACGAATAATAATCCCTTCTATTCAACACTTATTTTCGGAAGAAGTTTCGGTGTTTCGGTGGGGCGTATTTGGGCACTGCCACAGTCAGTTCAGTTGCCAGAGTTCATCCCAGTGGTCGTTCGTTTGCGCTTCGACCACGGCCAGCAAGTGTCGCAGACCA
>VHCW01000061.1 GCA_016871575.1 Verrucomicrobiota bacterium | reverse complement strand
CAGGAGAGGTTCTGGGAAACAGACTGTTGGAGTGTTGGTGGAGTGGGTGGTTTTCATAGGTGATTGATCATCACCTATTTGACCGGCCTCCCCGGCCTTCGTTCAATCAATCAGTGAATTATTCAGGATAGACATTCGTATTGTTGTTGGCCATGATCTCCTGTGCCATGACCGCACCGGTCAACGGGGCCATGTCGTAGATTTGAATTTCCGTTCCGCCGTTGGCATACGTGACCTTCGGTTTGTGCAACGCGCCTGCAATCCCGACCCCCATGATGACGCCGCCGGTTTCAAGATTGACCTGAGCCGTCACCGCGCCCAGCACGCCGCCAGTTCGCTCGTCCTGATAAACAGTTTTGTATCGGGGTTGGCGCAACGGGTTGCGGACGTCATCCCATTCGCTGATGAGCGGACGCGCGCCGGGAAAGACCTGAGTGTATTTGTATTCGGCGCAGGTGCCGTCGCCATAGACCACCGCGCTCAGCACGGGGAACACATACGGGAGCAACGGGTCTTCAAAGGGCGTGTACTCATACACAACGGAACGTCCGTCGCTGGTTTCAATCTTGGAAATGGCGGCGGTGGAAATCGGCGCTTCGTTCGCGCCCTGAATCCGCAATGGCTGATAACCCCACTTGGTCGGGACGTGCAGCGATTCCTTGCCGGCCACGCTGAGGAACCGGACACGCCCAATTTGTTTCGCCTCGCCCAAGTCATAACCCACATAACCACCTGATGCCGCTGTGGCAATGAATCCCGTTTCCGGATCGCCATCTAAAGCCAACAGTCCGCTCTCGGCGGAATCGGAGCAGATAACAACGCCAGAGAGTCGGGCATCCGTGCCGGCCTCATAGAACTCAACCTCGGCGATGTTGCCGAAAGAAAGATCGGCTTGCAGCGCCCAGACGTAGCGGTAGGCGTTGGTGTTGGTGACCGTAAACTCAACCCACTGGTTTGTTTCCGGCGCGGCATCAAGCGTGGTCAGCGTCGAAACGGTGAGCTTGTCGCCGGAAAGTGTGCGATAGGAAACCTTGAAGTAGCGTCCCGCTGGTTCGGTCACTCGGGTGACCCGACGCGCCGTGTTGTACGTGAGCGTGTACGTGTTGCTGGCGTCGTCCTGGATTCTGTCCATGATGTAGTAGGTCGTCGTATCGGACGGCAGGGCGCGAAAGAAATACCTGTACGCATCGTTGCGCAATAACACAAACCCGTCCTCCGTCGGCGCGAGCCGGTCACTCAACGTGTGGTTGGATGTCCACGTACCGGTAGCGGTTTCCGTAAAGATGAATTTCGCGCCATCGGGATAGATCAGCGTCAGGCGCGCGCGACCGAACTCGTCGGCGGCAGTAGTGGAAAGTTCCCACTGGAAATTGTGCCGCCAATAATGTGCCACGCCGAACAGGCTCGCGCCGCCCACTGCGCGGGAATTGGCCCGGCGAATCCAGCGCATTGGCAGATTCCCCACGCTCCCCCAGAGTTGAAGGTCTTCGATCTCCTTGTACTCGTTACCCGTGTACGGAATCACTGGGTCACCCTTGCGAGGTGGAGGAGACGGTTTCTTGCGCTTCGGATCCTGATCTTCGCCAATGATGTCGCCGGGAGATGGCCCGGTCTCGCTTGAAGAACTATCCGGAGGTGTTGGTGTTCCCCCACCCGCAGTGCCGCCGGTATTTCTGTTGCCACAGCCTTGGCCATTGACGGCGGGAATGAAAAGAATCCCCGCCAACAGAACTGCAATCACCGCAATAGCAAGTTTGTTCATTGAATGCCTCCGATGTTGTGTGATTAACGTGACGTGGTTTGAGTGTTGCCCCAGAATTCGAGGCGTTTCTCATTGAAACCCTTGCGAAGACAGACCCGGTACAGGCCGCCCTCCTCAGTGGACGTAAATGAAAACTGCACTTGCCGCGCATCGTCCAGCGTTGCCCGCATTACGAACTGTCCGTTGTCGAGCCGCCCGCCGTCCTCGGATTGAATGACCACCAGATCGCCGGGCTGCCCATCCGGATAACTCACCGCAACGCGCACCGTTTCCTCCAGCCCGATGGACACGCGCGGGAAAAGACCAAGCGAGTTCGCCTGCAACGACGATTCCCGCGTTCCGACCCGTACAACGGCATTCGCCCGCTCGCCGCCATCCGCAGCGCGCGGCACAACGCGCGACACGGGAGTTCCTTTGGATCGAGCAACCGGAGTCGCCGCGATGGTTCGATCCGCCGTCAACGGGAGCGAAGTGCTAACGGGTCGTCGCGCTTCGCGTTGTGTTGTGGAGAGGTTATGTGCAACTGGTTCTGATCGCTCTCGCGTCAACCACAAGACCCCGACTGTGAGCGCAGCCAAAACCGTTACGGTAATCAGAAGGATCCGTTTCATAAAACTCCGTTGAAGGATTGACAGTGGAGAGGCAGAAGCAGCCCGCTGAGGGCTGTCGTGTGGGAAAGAGGAGAAACCGAACGTGTTGAAGAAGGATTACACGTTCTGCCGTTCCGGCGTTCCGGCGTTCCGGCGTTCCGGCGTTCCGGCGTTCCGGCGTTCCGGCGTTCCGGCGTGTGAAATGGTAATCACAATTACCGAATTTCCTTCTATGTTTTCTGTATCCACTCCGTTAGCCGCTGTCAAACCTTTTCTTGTCGCACTGCACTTACGGTAATGCGGCTACAGGTGCATCAGGTCTGCGGAGCCGTTGACGCTGTCGCCCCAGCGGCCAGCTTCAGTTTGTTCTTGGCGGCTTTGGCTTCCTTGGAGGCAGGCCAGCGTTTGGCGACCTGTTCCAACAGCGCGCGGCCAAACTCGGCGTTCTCAGCGCCGGGCAGCTCGGCGAAATGAAAGCCGGCGTAGCAGAGATCGGCGGCGTCGAGAATGGCCTCTTTCTTCAGGCGCTCGAGAATGGGAAACGTCTTGTTGACCAGCAATCCCTGGATGCCGCGCAACGCGTGGTCCTCGGCGCGCAGGTGCGGCGACACGTCCTTGGGGGAGAGTTTCAGGTTGCAAATACTGAGTTCGTACCGGGTCTCGTTGTCGAAACTTTCGGTGTTGATGAGTTGACGGAGACAGTCCACGGCCTTGCCCCATTTTTTCGCCTTCTTAAACTTCAGCCCGGTGTCGCGCAGGACGGCATCGGCCGCCTTGGCGTCCACGTTGCGCAGGAAATAACAGAATGATTCGTATCGCGGTTTGCCGTCGGCAATGTCGCGCGCCACGAGGGCGGAGAACTTCTTCAGGCTCTTCTTGTCCACCGATTCGCTGTGCGGCTTGAGGATCTTGGCCAGCCGCCAGGCAGTTTCGACGTCGCGCTCGCGGGCCAGCGCGTCGAGCAACAACTTGGTCGCGCCCTTGTGACGGGCCAGCGCGCTCGCGGCAATCTCGCTGACGTGCGGGTCCTCGTGCGCGAGCAGCGCGAGCATGAGCTTGTTGTTGGCGGCGTTGTCGGTCGCGGCAAGTTTGCGGGCGGCAAAGGCGCGGACCGGCCCGTGTTTGCCCTTGAGCAGCTTGCGCCACTGCGCATCGCACGACTGGGGCAGCGGCAGTTTCTCGACGATGTCGAGCGCGTGCTGCGCAATGACCGGGTCGGTTTCATCGAGGCACTTGACCAATTGGCGGAGGACGGCGGAGACAGCAGCGCCGGTGATCCCGATGCCCTTGAGGCCGATCAACGCGTTGCGGCGGATGTAGCCGAGCTGGCGGGGCGAAGCGTATTTCAACAGCAAGTTCCGGGCATCGGGCGCGCTGATGTGCCCGACCAAGAGCAGGCAGGAAGTCAGGACGCGGTCGTTCTTCTTGACCCGCGCGCTGCCCATGAACTTGACGACCTGTTTGTGGAGCGCAAGACGGTCCTTCGGCGCGGCATCGGTGATATGACGGCGGACCGCCTGGCAGGTTTCCTTGACCAGTTCAAAATCGGTTTCGAAGAGCACTTCCAGAATGACCTGGAACGCGGCGCTGTCATGGATGCGCGCCAGGATGTCCACGAGCACGAGCTTCTGCTGCGGCGTGGCGGTGGCCAACTGTTTCTTCACTTCCGGCAACACATCGCCGCCGGCGCGGGCGACAATCCCGACGGCGCGGAGTTTTGTTTCCAGGTCCTCGGCGTTGAGCAGCGGCAGGACGTACGGCACCACGGCGCGCGTGCTGATGGCGTCGAACGCCTCGAGGATGTAGCGGGTGAGCAGTTGGCTGGCGTTGTTTTGGATCGCTTCGCCGAGCGCCTTGACGACGGCCGGTTCTTTCGGGGCGAGTTCGGCGAGAACCATGGCGGCAGCGCAACGGCGCATGCCATCAGGGCTTTGCAGCATTCCACAGACTTTTTGAAGGTTCTTGTCCATATCACGGCCCTTTCTGGCGGGCACTTGTAACAGATGCGCCCCGCGCTTGCAATGACGGAAACCGTCCGTTAGCATCCGCCCCCGTGTCCACATCCCTGCGAGAAATCCACGACCAGCCGCTCTTCGACCTGCTCCAGCAGGCGCGCGAAACGCATCTCCGCCACTGGAACAGCGCGGACATCCAGCTTTGTTCGTTGCTCAGCATCAAGACCGGCGGCTGCAGCGAAGACTGTTCCTACTGCGCCCAAAGCGCCCGCCACCAGGCCGGCGTCACGCCCGACAAACTCATGGGCGCGGACGAGGTGGTGGCCGCGGCGCGGGCCGCCAAGGAACTCGGCGTTTCCCGTTTCTGCATGGGCGCGGCGTGGCGCGGCGTGCGCGAAGGCACGGCGCAGTTTGAGAGCGTGCTGGCAATCATCCGCGCGGTTGCCGCGCTCGGCATCGAAGTCTGCGTGACGCTCGGCCACATCAGCGCGGCGGCGGCCCGCGCCTTGAAGGCGGCGGGGCTGCACACCTACAACCACAACCTCGACACCAGCCCGGAATTTTACCCGAACATCGTCACGACGCACACCTTCGAGGACCGGTTGCGGACCATCCACAACGTCCAGCGCGCCGGGCTTTCACTCTGCTGCGGCGGCATCATCGGCATGGGCGAGAGCGTGGATGACCGGCTGCGGATGCTGGAGGTGCTCGCCGGGTTTGAGCCGCCGCCGGACAGTGTTCCGATCAACACATTGGTCCCGATGCCCGGCACGCCGCTGGAAAACCGGAAGCCGGTGGACGTGTTCGAGCTGGTGCGGATCATCGCCACGGCGCGCATCGCGCTGCCGCGCTCCAAGGTGCGCCTCTCGGCGGGACGGACGCTGTTGTCGCGCGAGGCGCAGGCGCTTTGTTTCTTTGCGGGGGCCAACTCGATTTTCTTCGGCGGCAAATTGCTCACGGCCGACAATCCGTCGGCGGATGAAGACCTTCAGTTGCTGGCGGCGCTGGGCTTGGCGCCGAACCGCGCCGGATCGAAGTCCGAGAGCGGCAACCTGGCGTCGTAGTTGCCGTCGTGAATTTCCAGGCGCGACCGCTCGGAGGCAGGTAGTGACTGGCCGGGCGGCACGAAGCTGAAATCCATGCCGCGCGGGATCCAGACCTCGCCGATGCGCTTGAAACTGGTGATCGCGATGCGCTTGACCTGATTATCATCCACATCAAACGCCTCGGCCCTCAACAAGGCAAAATACTCCGTATGAACCCAGAGTTTCACGCGGCGGTACGGCTCGGTCTCCGATTTCACCTCGATGAGGTAACAATCCTGTCCGCGCATTCGGTCCTGGCCGACATGCTTCGGCTCCGGCCAGTACAGGAACGGCAGGCCGAGGTCGTAATAGCTGATCCAGGAGCCGAGCATTTTGTCCATGCGCCGCGCCCCGGTCAATTCCCCGGTCCCGGCGAGATAATAGCGCGGGAGATTCTTCTGCGAATGGACAACCAACAGTTCCATTGTCCCGGAGCGGTACACGGTGCGGACTTCCTCCGGCAGGTTCTTGATCAGGATGTCCACCGGCACAAACTGTTCGCGCTTGATGAAGAGGCGCGCCTGCAGGGAAAAATCCTTCTGTGCGCGATTGTTCCAGACGCGCTGGAGAACCGCCTCCGGTGGGAAGGCCGGTTTTTTCGGCTCGGCCGTTTCGTCAGCCATCGCCGAGAACGCCGCCAAGAGGATGAGCAATGCCCGGCGCATGATGGTTCAACCGACCGCCCGTTCGGTGCGGCAGGAAACGATCTTGTTGTTCTTGTCGAGGATGACGATCCGCGCCTTGTGCGCGCGAAGCTCCTGGGCCGCCACCTCGGTGTACGTCAGGATGATGACCTTGTCGCCAACGGCCGCGTGACGCGCCGCGGCGCCGTTGAGCGAAAGCTCCCCGTTTTTCTTGCCGCGGATGACGTAGGTTTCGAGGCGGCTGCCGGTGGAGACGTTGAGGACGGAGATTTTTTCCAGCGGGAGCATACCCGACGCCTTGAGCAGGTCGGGGCCGATGCCGCAACTGCCCTCGTAATGCAGGTCGCAGGCGGTCAGGCGGCCGCCGTGAAGTTTGGCTGATAACATGGTTCTCATGGGAGAGCGGCGTCAACCTACCAATCCGCGCCGCCGCCTGCAACCGGAAAGATTGGCACCCCCGGCCCGATTCGAACGGGCGACCTGCGGTTTAGGAAACCGACGCTCTATCCATCTGAGCTACGGGGGCGCGTCAACGCTGTCCATGTACGCCAAAAACACGCCGGCGACAAGCCCAACCACGCAGATGGCGGCAAGCGTTATTGCGAAGCAGCGGCCAATCCGGTAAGTTGACGCCATGTTCGGCCTTGATGACCGCATTACCTTCGCCCTGCTATTCGGAGCCGGCGGCGCGCTGTTTCTCCTGATTGTCGTCGCTCGTCGGCGGCCGGATCATCGTCAGAGAAGAGCCAACACCGGCAGTCCGCGAAGCAAGCGCCCGTTGTGGAAACGAATATGGCGCAGACTGATGGGCGGTTGATGGCCAAGTCATTCCCCGCAACCATAAAGGTCGCGACTACAAACCACCGGCGGAACGATTGCTTCGGCACGGAGCCCCTGCGCCACCGGCTCGGCGCATAAAACGCTGCGCGGGCAGCACCGGTTTTCGGTGCTGCCCGCGCGCGAGTAGCGGGGAGTCGCTTATTAGAACTTGAAGCAGACGCCGACGTTGAGGTTGTGGGGCTCGTAGCCGTTGCGCATCAGTTGCGTGGTGTAGTTCAGGTAGGTCCCCACCAACGGCGACCAGTGCACCCAGATCCCGGCGCCAATCACCAGGCTGTCGCGCCCGATGTCCGGGCCGTGCACAGTGAAGATGTCGCCGGCGCCGTTGGCAAAGCGCGAGTCAACGGCAATCGCCTTGTCCAGGTACTCGTGCTGCCACGCGAGGCTCAGGCTGGGCGCCACGATGATCTTGCCTTCCTTGCCAACCTTCTTGCGGCAACCCAGGTGGGCGCCCACGCGCGTGTAGAACGATTCGCGGCCCTGGGAGAGAATGTCCAGCGGCGACAACGAGCCTTCCTCCTTGAAGCCGTCAATCTCCACGCGCTTGTACTGCAGGGTGACCTGCGGGCCGAAGAACCAGATGCCCTTCTGCCAGTCGTAGCCGCCGCCGATCAGGCCGCCGTACTCGTAGCCGTCGGTCTTGCCGCGCGCCATGCCGTCAATGGCGTAGCGTTTGGTCTCGTACCAGTTCAGGCCGCCGATGGCCATCGCTTCCAGGTGGAAGCCCTGCTTGAACCAGGTGGCGTACAGGCTGCCGCGCGCGCCGTCCACGTTGACGCTGCCGTCGTTGACCAGCCCGGCGTCATCGTAGCCGTAGCCAAGGGTCAAGCCAACAGCGAACTCCTTGCCGACGCGACGGTCAAGCCCGAGCGTGAACCCGCCGCTGCGCAGATGGTAGCCGGCGGCGTTGTAGTCGCTGTCCACGTCAATGTACTCGCCATTGCCTTCGAGGTAGAGGCCCCACGGATTGTCTTTCGCCGGCGCGCAGATGTCGTTGCACGGCGTGGTCACGCCTGATTGCGTGCGATTGACCGCTTCCGGCGTGTTGCCGGGGCCGCTGGTGTCGTAGAGCGCGAGCCGGTTGGCATTGAAGCCGTGGCTGCCGGCGCGCAACTCCTGGACGCGGGCGAGGAAACTGTAGCCGCGCATGTCCATCGCCGCGAACGGAATCGAGAACATCGCGCTCAGTTCATCCGGCGCGATGAGGTCGAAGTCCCGCGGCAGTGTATTCGACAGGACCGCTTCCGTCGGGATCGCCGGGAAATCCGGGTAATCCAGGCGGCAGAACAGTTGCTTCATGATCGGGTTGGTGATGGCGCTGTCAAGCGCCCCGGCCACGGCGAGTTGGTTCGGCGTGATCGCCCACGGCGTGAACGGGAGCTGGGACCACATCAAGGTCACATCGTTCGGGTTATAGACGAGGTTGGTGAGCAACATCGGGCTGGTCGGGATGTCATACACGAAGTTCGAGAACGTGCCGGTCACGCCGCCTGCGGCCACGAGCAAGACTGCCTCGTCAAACGGGCACGGCACGAAGTCGTCGAGCTTGAAGACCCGCAGCGTGCCATTGAGGCTGGCGTCGCCGCCGATGTTCAGCCAATCGTTTTCGGGGAACGTGGTGCCGCCGATGCCGAGTTCGAGTTGGCCGGGCACCGCCTGCGTGTAGCTGCCGGTGATGTTGATCATGAGCGGATTGCCGGTCTCTTCGGAACCGGTGCGCAGCGTGCCGTTCATGACGTTCATGTTGCCGGAGCCGACGCCATCGCTGTTCATGACGGTCAACGTGCCGTTGTTCACGAATGTCGGCCCGGTGTAGATGTTGGCCGCGGTAAGGATCAACTCGCCCGCGCCTTCCTTGCTCATGCCTTCGATGCCGGCGATGGTGCTGTTGATGGTGATGATCTTGCCGCCGGCGATCTCGATGATCGGGTTGGGGTTGACCAGCGTGAGCCGACCGTCGCCGCTGTCCCAATAATCGCCATTGGACTGGATGAACAGGTGATTCAGGATGATGTTGCCTTCGTCGAAGTGCAGGAAGCCATTGCGGATATCCACGAGGCCGCCGCCGGTGTTGGTCACGACGAGATTACCGCCGTCATCAACCCGAACGTAGTTGTCGTAGGAGGTTGCGTCGCCGATGAACAGATTGGAGGCCAACACGGTGCCATTGTCCCAAATGTACAGGCTGTTGTACGAGCCGCCATTGAGGCCGACAAACAGGTCGCCGGTCATGTTCCAGAGCGAGCCGTCATGGTACACATTCACCAAGTTGTTGTTGGCGTTGGTGCCAATATACCCGTTCACGCTGTTGACTTGGCCGGCGCCGTAAATATCCAGTCCGTTGCCGGAGCCGCCGTTGAAGCCGACGATCAGGTTGCCCGTATTGTTCCAAACACCGACGTCGTACACATACGCCCAGTTCTGGTTAGCACTATTGCCAACATAGCCATTCACATCGTGGACTCTGGCGCCGTCGTGGACATACAGGTAGTTGTACGAACCGCCGTTGACGCCGATGAACAGGTCTGCCGTGTTGGTCCAGAGCGAGCCGGAGCCATACACATTCGCATGATTGTGGCTGGAATTATTTCCAACATACCCGTTCACATTGTGGACACGGCCGCCCGCGCTGATCGTCAGGCTGTTGTAGGAACCGCCATTGAGGCCGACAAACAAGTTGGCCGTATTGCTCCAGAGCGAGCCGGTGCCGGTCACGGTGGCCTGATTCCACCAACCGCCGGAGTTCACGCCGATGTAGCCGTTGGCCGAGTACACCTTGCCGGCGTTCTGGACGCGCAGGACGTTGTTGTCGTCGTTGTAGCCAACGGTGAGGCTGCCGGCGTTGACCCATGTGGCGTTGTCCACGATGCCCGTGTTGTAGCTGACGGGGACGCCACTGTTATAGCCGATGTAGCCGTGGCGGTTGCTGACAAGGCCGCCGTCGAGGACGGTGAGGATGTTGTAGGAGGAGTTGCTGCCGACGAACAGGTCCAGCGAGTTGTTCCAGAGCGAGCCAGCGCCGGTTACCAACACGCTGTTGTTGTCGGCGTTGGCGCCGACAACGCCGCCCACATTGTTGACTTGACCGCCCGCGCTGATCGTGAGGCTATTGTAGGAGCCGCCGTTGAGGCCGATGAACAGGTTAGCGCTGTTGTTCCAGAGCGAGCCGGTGCCGGTCACGAGCGCGCTGTTGTTGTCGCCATTGTCGCCGACATAGCCGGTCACCGATTGAACGTAACCAGCGTTGGTAACAATCAGGGCGTTTTGGTTGCCCCAGTTGCCAACATAAAGATCGCCCGTGTTGATCCACGTGGCGTTGTTGACAATGGCGGTGTTGGCGTTACCCGAACTGCCGACAAAACCGTTGAGGTTGCTGACGAGACCGCCGTTGTTGATGGTCAAGAGGTTATAGTTCCCTTCATCGCCGACGGCCAAGTCACCGGTAATGATCCACATTGAACCTCCGCCTGACACCAGCGCGCTGTTGTTGCTGCTTCCCCACTCTGTTCCCACGACACCGTGCGTATTGTTGACGATGCCGCCGTTGGTGATCGTCAAACGGTTATGGGAGCCACGTTGGCCAACTAACAACATGCCGGTATTGTTCCAAAGCGAACCTGGCCCGCTGACCAGCGCGCTGTTCGCATCGCCGTCGCTGCCCACATAGCCATTGCCGGACCGGACGACACCTGCGTTGGTGACAATCAGGGCGTTTTGGTCGCCTTCAAGGCCCACGATGAGATAGAAACCGGTGTTGATCCATGTGGCATTGTCCACCACGGCGGTATTGAGGTTGCCGAAAAATCCAACCGCGCCGTTGACGTTGCTGACGAGACCGCCATTATTGATGGTGAGGCGGTTGTAGAAGCCATTGTTGCCAATGCGCAGGTCGGCGGAGTTGGCCCAGAGCGAGCCGGTGCCGCTGACCAGCGCGGTGTTGTAACTTCCGTTATTGCCCACATACCCGTTGACGGAGCGGACGATGCCCGCGTTGGTGACGATCAAGACGTTTTGGTTGCCATCATCGCCAATAAACAGATTCCCGGTGTTGATCCACGTGGCGTTGTTGACGATGGCGGTGTTGGCAGTCCCGAACGAGCCCACGTAGCCGTGGCGGTTGCTGACGAGGCCGCCGTTGTTGATCGTCAGCGTGTTGTACAACCCGTGGTCACCGACCCACAAGTCGCTGCTGTTGGCCCACAGCGAAGCGGGGCCGCTGACCAGCGCGCTGTTGTTGTTTCCGTAGTAACCCACATAACCTTCCGCGGACTTGACGACACCTGCGTTGGTGACGATCAGCGCGTTTTGGTTGGCATTGTCGCCAATAGCCAGATTGGCGATGTTGACCCACGTGGCGTTGTTGACGATGGCAGTGTTGGCATTGCCGAATAAGCCCACCCAGCCGTAGGTGTTGCTGACGAGGCCGCCGTTGTTGATCGTCAGCGTGTTGTACAACCCATGGTCGCCGACATACAGCATACCCGAGTTGGCCCACAACGAGCCGGGACCGCTGACCAGCGCGCTGTTGTTGTTGCCGCTGAGACCCACATAACCGTCCTGAGACTTGACGACGCCGGCGTTCGTGACGATCAAGGCATTGTTGTTGCCAAGATAACCAACGTAGAGACGGAAGGTGTTGATCCACGTGGCGTTGTTGACGATGGCGGTATTCAACGTGCCGCCGGAGAATCCCACAAACCCGTTGACGTTGCTGACGAGGCCGCCGTTGTTGATCGTCAGCAGGTTGTATGCGCCGGCGCTGCCAATCGTCAGGCTGCCGGAATTGTCCCACAGTGAACCGGGACCGCTGACCAGCGCGCTGTTGTTGCTGGCTGAGGCGCTGCCGCCCACCCAAGCGTTCACGTCCTGAACGTGACCGCCGTTGGTGATGGTCAACCTGTTCGCGTAACCATTCGCCCCGACATAGACATCTGCCGAGTTGATCCACGAGCCGTTGTTGACCGTTACCCAGTTGTCGTGGGCAGCGGCCTCCGCGCCGATGACGCCATTTGCGTTGCTGGCGACGCCCTGGTTCTGGATGGACACCCAGTTGTAGGAGCCGGTGACGCCAACGGTGAGGTTGCCGTAGTTGAGGAGGAGCGAATTCGCGTCCGTGACCGTGATGCTGTTGTTGGTCGAGCCGGCATCGTAGCCGAGCCAGGTGTTGGTGGCGATGACCACGCCGCCATTGCTGATCACGAGCGAGTTGTTCGAGGACGGATTGTAGCCGAGGAACAGGTCGCCGTGGTTGACCCAGCGAGAGCCGGCGTCGGTGACGAGCGCCACGTTGAAGTCCGAACCCATTCTGCCGATGTAGCCGTTCCGGTTCTCGACGTAGCCGCCGTCGCTGACCGTCAGAATGTTGTAGGAACCGGTATTGAGGCCGATGAACAGGTCGGCGGCGTTGATCCACGTGGAGTTGGGGCCGGTGACGGTGGCGGTGTTGAGGTGGCCGCCGTTGCCGACGTGGCCATAGACGTTGCTGACAAGGCCGCCGGCGGAGATGAGCAGATTATTGTATTGCCCGCCGAGGCCGACGGTGAGGTTGCCGGCGTTGATCCAGCGGGAACCCGTCCCGGTCACCAAGGCGGAGTTGAACCATGCGTCGCTGCTCGCGCCCACGTAGCCATCCACGTTGCTCACGAAGCCGCCGTTGGTCACGATCAATCCATTGTTATATGCATTGCCCATGCCGACGAAGAGATTGCTGCTGTTGATCCAGCTTGAGCCGGGGCCGGTGACTGTCGCGGTGTTGGCGTCGGCCCAGTTGCCATTTTCAGCGCCGACGTAGCCGTTGACGCTATACACCTTGCCGGTGTTCTGGACGGTCAGCGCATTGGCGTCGCCACTCAGTCCGATCACGAGGTCACCCGTGTTCGCCCATGTCGCGTTGTCCACCAGCCCGGTATTCATGCTGGCATAATAGCCGACGTAACCATTGACGTTGGTGACCAACGCGCCGGCGAGGACGGAGAGCCGGTTGTAGCTGCCGCCGATCATACCGACGTAGAGGTCGGCGATGTTTTCCCACAGCGAGCCGGTGCCGGTGACGATGGCGTGGTTGAGGTCATCGGCCACGCCGACGGCGCCTTCATAAGAATAGACCTTGCCGCCGTTGGTGACGACCAGGATGTTGTTGTCATCGCCCACGCCGACTGCCAAGTAGCCCATGTTGACCCATGTGGCGTTGTCAACGATGCCGGTGTTGTAGCTGACCGGGATGTCGCTGTAGCCGATGGCGGCGTTGACGTTGCTGACGAGGCCGCCGTTGTTGATGGTGAGGATGTTGTAGGAGGAGTTGCTGCCGATGATGAGGTTGCCAGTGTTGTTCCAGAGCGAGCCGGGGCCGGTCACCAGCGCGCTGTTGCCGTCGCCGTTAACGCCCACGAAGCCGTTGACGTTGTTGACCACGCCGCCGTTGCGGATGGTCAGCTTATTATAAGAGCCGCCACCGTAGCCAACAAACAGATTGGCGCTGTTGTTCCAGAGGGAGTTCGTGCCGGTGACCAGCGCGCTGTTGTAGTTGGCGGCCAAGCCCACATAACTATTGCTGCTGGCAACCAAACCTTGGTCGCGGATTGTCAGCGTATTATTCGAGCCACCGTAAGCGCCGACAGTGAGAAAATATGTGTTGTTCCAAACCGTATTGGACCCCGTGACCAACGCGCTGTTGTTGTCGCCACCATAACCTATCCAACCGATACGATCACTGACCAAGCCGGCGTTGGTGATCGTGAGTGAATTGGAATTGCCAAAGAGACCCACATAGGTTGTATTCGACATGATCCAGGCCGTGCCGTCATCCTTGACGATGGCCGCCGCGCCGTTGGTGAAGTGCCCCACAAACGCATTGCGGTTGCTGGTGATGCTGGCGTTCATGATCTCCAGCGTGCCGGCCTGGACGTAGGTGTCACGGTAAACGTTCGTGTTGCCGTTGAACGTGAGCCGGTTGGCGCCGAGTTTCCAGAGGTCGTTGGTGCCGGTGATTGGCCCGGTCAGGACGAGGTTGCCGCCGCCGGTGTCCACGGTGCCGTGGTTGGCCAGATAAATCTGGTTGCCGAGCGTGATGGACAGGGAGCCGCCGCCGCTGCTGAGCGTGCCGCCGTTCATGATGAGCCAGCCGCTGCCGAGCGCGCTGTTGTTGCCGACCACGAGCCAGCCCATCTGGTTGGAGGTGCCGCCGCTGTAGCTGTTGGCGCCGTTCAACGTCAACGAGCCGCCGCCGGTGTTGATCAGCCAGCCGGTGCCGGCAATCTGTCCGTTCAGTGTGAGGTTGCCGCCGGCGGTGTTGAAGTAACCGTTGACGGGCATGAGGAAGGCGTTGCCGAGCGTCTGGTTGCCCTGCGCGCCGAGCGTGCCGCCGTTCATCGTGACCGCGGCGCTGCCGAAGGCGGTGCCACTGCCCGCCGCGAGCGTGCCGCTGTCAATCCACGTGCCGCCGATGTAGCTGTTGTTGCCGTTCATCACGGTGATGCCGGTGCCCTGCTGGCGGACGATGCCGGTGCCGGAGATGTTGTTGCTGACGACCATCGTGTTGCTGCGGTTGAAGATGAGCAGGGAGTTGTCAATGACGTTGCCGGTGCCGAGCGTGCCGGTGACGCCGCCGTTGCCGATTTGGAGCGCGCCGTTGAGGATGTAGGTGATGCCGCCGTAGTTGTTGTTGGCGGTCAACGTGACCGTGCCGTCGCCGTTCTGCGTGAGGCTGCCGGTGCCGGTGATGTGGTTGGCCACCGTAAAGTCGTCGGGGCGGTTGAAGACGAGCGAGGACCAGTTGGTGACGTTGCCGGTGCCGAGCGTGCCGCCGCCGTCGAGGCGCAGGACGCCGTTGCTGATGATGGTGACGCCGCTGTAGGTGTTGTTGCCGGCAAGGGCGAGGGTGCCCGCGCCGATCTTGACGAGGTTACCGGTGCCGCTGATGTCGCCCTCCGCGGTGCCGGTGGCGCCGTTGGTGACGAAGAGGAGGGAATTGCCGTTGAGTTGGATGGCGTTGTCAATGCTGTAATTGCCGATGAATCCGAGCGTGGTGCCGCCGCTCATGGTCACCTGGCCGAGGCCGAGGGCGTAGTTGCGCCCGACAAGCACGGTGGTGCCGTTGGTGATGATGGTGCCGCCGCCGTAGGAGTTGCCGGTGCCGCGCAACGTCAGCGTGCCGCCGCCGGTGGCGATGAGCGCGCCGTCGCCGTCAATCATGCCGTGGAGGTTGATTCGGCCGCCAGAGGTGTTGAACGTGCCGTTTTCGAGGAGGTGGAACTGGTTGTTGATCGTCTGGTCGCCCTGCACGCCGAGCGCGCCGCCGTTCATGTTGACGTCGCCGACGCTGTTGCCGAGCGCGCGTCCGCTGGCGACGACGAGGGTGCCGTCATTGATCCACGTGCCGCCGGAGTAGTTGTTGCTGGCGTTCAGGATCAGCGTGCCGCTGCCGTTCTGGACGAGGGCGCCGCTGCCGTTGATGACGTTGTTGACGGTGTAGGTGTTGCTGCGGTCGAAGGCGAGGACGCTGTTGTTGGTGACAATGCCGGTGCCGAGGGATCCGGTGGTGCCGCCCGCGCCGACTTGGAGCGTGCCGGAGTTGATGCGGGTGACGCCGCTGTAGTCGTTGTCGGCGGTAAGGATGGTGGTGCCGCTGCCGAGTTGGGTGAGGCTGCCGGTGCCGCTGATGGTGTTGGCGACGGTGATTTCGTCAGCCCGGTTGAAGATGAGCGAGGAGTAGTTGGTGACTGCGCCGGTGCCGAGGGAGCCGCTGAGACCGCCACCGAAACCGTCGCCGACTTTGAGAACGCCTTCATTGATGGTGGTCGGGCCGGTGTAGATGTTGTCGCCGGCCAAGGTCAATGTGCCGCCGCCGGTCTTGACGAGGTCGCCCGCGCCGCTGATGACGCCGGTCTCGACGACAGTGACGCCGGTGGTGACATAGAAGGTCGGGTCCTCGTAGAGGATGACGTTGTTGGCGAAGGTCATGTTGGCGAGGAAACCGAGGGTGGTGCCGTTGTACATGTGGACATCGCCGGTGCCGAGACCGCTGCCGTTGGTGATGTAGAGGGTTGCGCCATTGGTGATGATGGTGCCCCCGCTGTAGGTGTTCGCGCCGGCCAACGTGAGGGCTGCGCCCATTTGGGTCAGGCTGCCGGTGCCGCTGATGTTGTTGGACACTGTGATGTTGTCGCTGCGATTGAAGATCAGTGTGCAACTGTCGCCGATTTCGACGATGCCGAAGCCGAGGGTGCCGTCGGTGCCGCCGTTGCCAATCTGGAGTACTGTGTTCGGGAGCGTGACGCCCGGAGGTCCGTCCACGCCGATGAAAGTGTTGGTGTAGGTATTATTGCCAGTGAAGATGGTCTTGTTGCCGCCCCACAGATAAACGCCATCAAAATCACTACCGCCGCCGCTGATGACGCCGCTGAGCGTGAGGGTGCCGCCTGAGTTGTCCAAACCACCCGTGCCGTTCAAGAGAATGTCGTTATTGAGGCTGCGCGCGCCGCCGCTGGAGCCAAGATAGGTTTGTTCGCCTACAGTGATGCTGCCGGTGCCGAACGCTGCGTTGTTGCCGGCAAGAATCGCGCTGAATCCGACGGACCCGCCAATCGTGGTGCCGCCGCTAAACGTGTTGGCGCCGTTGAGCGTGAGAACGCCGCCGCCGGTCATCGTCAGGCTGCCCGAGCCGGTGATCTGGTTGCCCACCGTGAAGGTGTCGTTGCGGTTGAAGATGAGCGAGGAGTTGTTGTTGACGTCGCCGCTGCCGAGGGAGCCGGTATTGCCGCCGTCGCCGACTTGGAGCGTGCCGGAACCGGCGGGAAAACTGATTACGGTCCCACCGGTGTAATTGTTGTCGTTGGTCAGAATCAGCGTGCCGTTAAATACCGAAAGACTGCCCGAGCCGGTGATCAAATTGCCAACGGTGTAAGTGTCGCCGCGGAGGAACATGAGCGAGGAGTTGTTGGTGACGTTGCCGGTGCCGAGGGTGCCGGTACCGCTGCCGGTGCCGACTGCGAGCACGCCGTTGCTGATGATAGTCGGGCCACTGTACGTGTTGGCACCGTTGAGATAGACAAGACTCAGCGGGCCTGTCACGATGATTCCGCCTAGGCCCGAAACATCCGCTTGGAAGTAGGTGGCGGCATGGCCGGCGCCGCCAATGAGTAGATCGTTGCTGAGCGTGACGCTATTGTATATGTAGGTGCCACCACCCGAGCCGTTTTGTGTGATCGACGGCAGCGCGTTGACTGAGTTGGCAGTGAACGTCAGGTTGCTGCCGTACAGACTAACCCATTCGGTTCCGCCAAAATTAAGCTCGTTTAAGAGGAATGACGGGTTGCCCAAATTGTTGGTGCTACTGATGCCACCGGTTTGGTAGAAGTTGATGACATCGTCGATGCTTCCGCCGGGGCTGGGAGCGCCATTGGTCCAGTTGTTAGCGGTGCTCCAGGCACCGCCGACAGTGTTGGTCCAGAAATAGCCCTGGGCATGGGCAGAGCCGCACCAGACCAAGGCTGCCAAGGTCAGACCGATGGCAAATGAACGATAAGCTGAACGGGTTGCGCGTTTCATGATGACTTCTCCTCTATTTACAGTTGCCGAATCCACTCGAATATCCTTCCTCAACTAATGTAGTGTCTCACAAACGACTGGAGTTATTATTCCTTACTTTTCGCATTCTGGGGCGGGTGCAACCGGGCTTGATCCGCTCCAGCGTCTGTTTGCACCGACTCAGTTTCTCAACGATCGAATCGACAGTCGCCGTCCACACGAATGGACGGGGGGCGTTGTTCCATGCGGCCAGAAACTCTTCAATCGCTTGCCTCAAATCCTCCACGCTGACAAAGGTGCCACGCCGAATGCGTTTGCTGCTCAATTCCCCAAACCACCGCTCCACCATGTTTAACCAACTCGAACTGGTCGGGACAAAATGCGCAACGAACCGCTCATGTCGTTCCAGCCAGCGCTTCACACGGGGGTGTTTGTGGGTTCCATAATTGTCCATCACCACGTGCAACTGAATCTCACCGGGAAACTCGGCATCCAACCGCCGAAGAAATTTTAAGAATTCCTGATGGCGATGGCGCGCATAGCACTGGCCGATGACCTTGCCTTCGGCCATTTCCAGAGCCGCAAACAATGTCGTGGTTCCGTTGCGTTTGTAGTCGTGAGTCATCGTGCCACACCGGCCTTTTTTCAGCGGCAATCCGGGCTGCGTGCGATCCAAGGCCTGAATTTGGCTCTTTTCATCCACACAGAGCACCAAGGCTTTCTGGGGCGGATTGAGGTATAAGCCCACCACATCGGTCAGCTTTTGCAGGAAGTTCGGATCCCGCGAGAGTTTGAATCCTTTGGTGCGATGGGGTTTGAGTTGATGGCTTTGCCAAATCCGATTCACCGTTGCTTTGCTCACGCCTTGGGCTTTGGCCATCGTGCGGCAACTCCAGTGGGTGGAACCGTCGGGCTTGGTTTGGAGAGTCGCGTCCACAATCCTCTCGACATCCGCTGCCGTGAGAGTCGGCTTGCGCCCTCGTCCCTCGGCCACCTCCCAGAGGCAATCAACCCCTTCGCGGATGAACCGCTTTCGCCATAAAGCAACCGTCTTGAAATTGAGTTGGAGATCGTCAGCAATGAGATTGTCCTGCTGTCCTTGGGCTGCCGCCAAAATGATCCGACAGCGTTGCGAGACTTGCTGCGGAGTGCGGTGTGCGGCTACCCAGCGTTCCAGTTCTTGGCGATCCGTTTCGGTCAGATTTACAGGCAGTGCTTGCCGTGGCATGAAGACAAAATATCAGATTCGCAATATAACACCAGCTATTTGTGAGACACCACACTAACGACACTGCTTGACTATTTGAAACACCAAATCTGCCTCACAAAGACGGGCGTGAGTTTGTGCTTTTGTGGCCTTACTGTCAACTTTTTTTTGACGGCTTTTTTTTGACGGCAAAACCCTCAGTTTTCCACAAGCTGGCGGAGGCGGCCGGCGACGTGGTCGAGCATCGCCGGGTCGTCCAGCATCGGCGGGCTGATTTCCCACGTGACGCCGTGATATTTTTTCAGCGTTTGCTCGAAAATAAAGGGCACGTCCTCGCCGAGATGCGCGCCGGGCACGAGAAAAAAAGCCCAGCCGTAGATATGATTGCAGCCCCGCGCCACGAGCCGTTTGATGGCTGTGGGAATCAACGGTTTGCCCAGTTCCATGAAGGCCGGTTCGATTTGGTCAGAATCGAGCCGCCCGCGCAACTGCGCGACGAACCGCACCAACGTCTCATTGCCTTCCGTGCGGCGCGAGCCGTGCGTGAACACCACGATGCCAACCTTTCGTTTCATGCCGTGCATCCTACCACAACCATTCCCGCCTGAAAACCTCCCCGATCAAAGTCATTCTATTTTGAAACATATGTTACAAACGAAAGTGACTTTGGGAGGACGTGGAAAACACTGGAATCCAAGGCGGAATCTGGTACTGGTCTTGGCGAGTGGATCGCCATGCTGACGAGCGTCATTGTCCCGACCCTGAACAACCAGGCGCAATTGCCGGTTACGCTGCGGCAACTGGCCGACCAGCCGGACATCGAATTGATCGTCGTGGATGGCGGCTCTGATGATTTGTCGGCCGATATCGCAAGGCAGGTGACTCCGTACGTGTTCGTCTCGCACCCAAACCGCGCCCGGCAATTGAATGAGGGCGCGCGCCACGCCACGGGTGATATCCTGCTGTTCCTGCAACCCGGCTCGTTCCTGTTGCCGGGGGCGCTCTTGGAGATTCAGCGCCGCATGGTCGCGGCCAGCGCTGTCGGCGGCGCGTTTGATTTGCACCTCGATTCCCCGCGCCGAATTTTCCGGACCCTCGAACGCTCCTACAGCCGGCGGGCGCGCTTCTGGCGGCTGCCGCGCGGCGAGCAAGGCGTGTTCGTCTGGCGGCAGGTCTTCCAGAGAATCGGCGGGTTCCCCGACGTGCCGATCCTGGAAGACATGGCGTTGGCCCGGCGATTGCGCGGCGCGGGCCGGCTGACCTTCATCTGCGAAGGACTCGTCGCGAGCGCGCTTCGCTGGAACACGCACGGCCCGCTGAAAACGGCGCTCGTGGACATCTGGCTCAACGCCCTCGCGGCCGTCGGCGCGCCGCCGCGCCAGTTGCGCCGCGTCTATGACGGCTGGATGCGCTCAGTGCTGGTTGACGACGTCAATCAGCGCGCGCAGCCGGCCAAAGCTCGTGCGGTTGAACGGGAACACGATCCGATGAAGTGAGGCCGTCTCGGTCTCGCCTTCCTCCTCGGGCAACGGCCCCGATGCGGCGAATTGGCCGCCAACACAGACACCGGCAAACCGGTCGTTGAGCGTCCGCAGGAGGCTCTCGGTGACCGGGTGTTGCACGCGCAAGACGAACTGGTCTTTGACGTACCGGCTGGAGTGGTAGTTGCGGTAGAAGTTGGCAATCTCGTCGCACGCTTCCTCGATGTCGTCGGTGATCTTGAACAGCGCGAGGTCGTCCCGGTCAATCAACCCGGCGTCGAGCAACTGGTCCTCGACAAACCGCCACCACGTCTTCCAGTAGCGACCGCGCGGGGCGTCCACGAACACGAGCGGTTTCGGCTGCGCCTTGCCGGTCTGCATCAACGTGAGCGCCTCGAATCCTTCGTCGTGCGTGCCGAACCCGCCGGGGAAGAGCGCAATGGCGTCGCTCTCCTTCATGAAGCAGAGTTTGCGCGTGAAAAAGTATTTGAATGAAACGAGCTTCTTGTCGCCGGCGATTTCCTCGTTCGGCTCCTGCTCGAACGGGAGGCGGATGTTCAGGCCGAAGCTGTGTCCCCTGCCCGCGCCGCGTTGGGCGGCGCCCATGATTCCCTCGCCGCCGCCGGTAATGACCATGAAACCGCGGCGGACAATCGCCTTGGCGAACGCGACGGCCTGCTGGTATTCGGGCGCGTCGGGCTTGGTGCGCGCGGAGCCGAACACGGTGACTTTGCGCCGGTCCTGGTACGGGCCGAACACCGTCGAGGCGTGACGGAGTTCCTTCAACGCCGACGCAATGACGCGGACGTCGCGCCGGTCCATCTTCTCGTCGAGCAGCCGCAACGCGGTGGCGATGATGTCCGCGGCGAGGTCGGCGTTTTCGCCGGCGGCGCGGGTTTGGAGCAGTTGTCGGATGAGGGACTTGTCTTCCATGGGCGCGAACATAGCCCGGTCCGGCGGTAAAATCGAGTTTGACCTGCGGGCGCTCCACCGTTACTTTCCCCGCGCCGTTCCAAAGGAGAAAACAACAACATGATCGTCACCACAGCCCAGCTATTCAAGCAAGCCTATGGCAAATACGCCATCGGCGCCTACAACATCAACAACCTCGAACAGACCGTCGGCCTGTTCCAAGGCAACATCCGGAGCAAAGCCCCCTTCATCATCCAGATCAGCCGCGGGGCGCGCAAGTATTCCGACAAGCGGTTCCTCGAAGGCATCATCCGCGCCGCCGATGAAGTTTTCCCCGATGCCATTTTCGCCGTCCACCTCGACCACGGCGACGAGGAAACCTGCTACGACTGCATCAAGAGCGGGTTCTACAGCTCCGTCATGATTGACGCCAGCCATCACGAGTTCGCCGAGAACATCGCCATCACCAAGCGCGTCGTGGACGCCGCCCACGCGAAGGGACTCAGCGTCGAGGCCGAACTCGGACAGCTTGGCGGCGTCGAGGAAGACATCGTCGGCAGCGTCAAGCTCACCGATCCCGACCAGGCCGTCGAGTTTGTGCAGAAGAGCGGCTGCGATTCGCTCGCCGTTGCCATCGGCACCAGCCACGGCGCGTTCAAGTTCAAAGCCGAACCCGGCAAGAAACTCGGGCTTCATTTCGAAGTCGTCACCGCGATCAAAGCGAAGCTCCCCGGTTTCCCAATGGTGTTGCACGGCAGCAGCAGCGTTCCGAAGGACGAAGTGGACCGCATCAACGCCGCCGGCGGCAAAATCAAGGATTCCTCCGGCGTGCCGGAAGAAGATTTGGCAAAGGCCGGCAAGATGGGCGTCTGCAAGGTGAACATTGACACCGACGGCCGGCTGGTCTGGACGCGCGTGCACCGCGAATTCTTCCGCGACAAGCCCGAGAAGTTCGACCTGCGCGACGTCGGCGTGCCGTTCATGGAAGCGTACGCGCAAATGATTGCCGGCAAGAACGAGATGCTCGGCAGCGCCGGCCACATCGACGAAGTCCGCGCCGCCCTCGCAAAGAAGTAAGCACCTGTTACTTGTTTGTTTTCGCGCCACCTCGACGATTTTTTCGCCGGGGTGGTTTGCTTTTTGCGGGTGCCGTATAAACAGCGGGCATCTCGTGAACAGCAAAGAGCAGTTCAGGTATGGCTTCAGCGGGCGCTTGCCGGCTCCACAAGTTGGCCTTGGGATCGTAGTTCCATTTTCGCGCGCGCAATTGCGACGCAAATTCCTCGCGGGTCAGAGCGAGCGCACCAAGACAATCGCGCCGCCACGATTCGAGGATGACTTGATTGAACAAAAACTCGCTGGTGAAGGTGTTCCCCTGCCCATTGCGCCGGTCCAGCACGGCATCCAGAACTTGCGCGAATGAGACAGGCGTAGTTACTTTCTTTGGCGCAGCACGAACGGACAAGGCGGGCTTGTAGAATGTCAGAATCATCTCACCGGACAAGACATTCTCGGAGTTCTTCTTCTTGTGCATGGACCAAATCACGTCACGCTCCTGCGTGACCGCTGCCTTGAGCAGGCTGCCGTGTTCGCGCGCCGTTTCGAGGATCGCGGCGAAATAGGAAGTGTCCCAATGCTGAAATACAACCGACAACCAACGGTCGGGTTTCAGAACGCGCAGACAATCGTGAATGCTCTCGGCCAGCTTTCGTTTGTAATGGTCTTCTGACAGGCCGCGCTCGCCACCGACAATCGCTTCGGCGCTGCGGATTTCGTCGGTGACCGGAAATCCCAGCCAATGGTTCCAAAGGATGGAAAGATCAAGGTAGGCAATGTGCGCTCCATAGGGCGGGTCGGTGAAAATGTAGTCCACACTGCGCGGGCCGAGCGTCTTGGACAGCGCGGCAGCATCCTGCGCGAACACCCGCAAGTGAGTGCGGCTGTCCACAGGCAGGCGGGCAGGATGTGTGCGGTTGAAGTGATCGCGCAATTGGAGCACTTCTTCTTTCGCTGCCAGCACGTTGAGGAAACGCCCGCGAAACGTCTCCCAGATCGGCAACTCAATCACGCGATTGGCGAGTTTGTACCGATAGATGCTGAAGATGCTGGAGCCGCCACGGCTTTCCGCGCGTCCCTCGGCGGACAGAAAGGTCCGGTTGAGCTTCGCAACCGATGCCGACCACGCCAATAGAAGCGGCCCCCGGATGCGTTCGTCGGCCTCGGCGTCAATCGCCTCTTTCAACGTGGCCAATCCAGCCAGTTGGCGCGGCGTAAACAGATCGCGGAAGAATTCCGCATCCGAATTGCGAGGCAACCGGATGTTCTCTGGCAACGGCAACGCACGAAGACGACGCTCTACTGTTTCCCGATCGGCATGCTCAATCTCCGAGATGCTCGCAGCACAGGCAGCTTCGATCCGGGTAAATGCGTGCTTCAGCGGCACAGTGGAAGACAACGCCGTGTCTCCAATATTGGCCGTGATGAAGTTGGCAAACGGATTCAGGTCGTTGTGGACAGCGCGCCGCCCGGCCAGCATTGCTTCGATGGCAGTTACGCCGGTGCCGCCAAACGGATCAAGCACCACGTCACCGATGCGTGAATATCGCTCGACGTACGCACGCACGACATTGGCTGGGCGGCGCGTGAAGTAGGGATGCACGCCATAGTGACGCGCCGCCGCCTGCCGCTCGGCAGGGATCGCTTCGAGGATCGGTTGGATGTGAGCGTGATCTGTCATGTCAAACCGCAGGCAACTGACTGTTCAAATAACGGCACAACTCCGCCAGTTCGAGCACGTCAATGTGATCGGGTGGATTGACAAGATTGTCGTCCACGCAAAGCACAACGGCTCGCGGCAGTGGTTTGTAGCGAAGCATCTGGTAACGGAAATCTCGCGACTGTTTCTTGATTTCCACAGGACATTCATAGGGCAACAATTTCAGGAACTGAAACCGACTCGGATCACAATCGTAGGACTTGCCGACATACGGACCCAGTTGAACACCAAGCTTCGACAATGCGCCTGCCGCCCGCAGAACATCGGACTCCAATAGGTTCTTCACGTCAGGGTTGTGATGGTCGCTGACAACTCGATAAATCTCGTCACGCACCCATTTCACCGAGTCACGGTCCTGTCGCAGGCAGTGTTCCACTTGACGACGCCAAAAAATACTCAGATTCCGAGAAGTGAATGTCAGCGGCGCCGCTGTTTTCTCCAACTCGATCTCGCGTGTGCGGCTTCGCAACTTGGCGCGCGTTGGCGCAAGGATGAAATGCCCATCGCGATGCAGGCTGACTTCAACGTCAATTTTCTCAAAGTCATACCCTTTGGGTAGTCCATACCAACGCCGAATGGCTTCGCCGATGGATTCCGTTGCACCGGCTTGCTGAATCCGGTCGTGCCCTACAGCGCCGCGGACGACTTCGCCGGTCGCAGTGAGCTTGTGATCGCGCCCAAGCGCCATGAACGGACTAGATGCGATTCCGTAAGGAGTTTGCAGAACGACTGGACAGCCGCCTTTACGTCGCAGGTATTCTTTGATCACTTCCGGTAAGTCATGAAAGTAATACTGAGGTCCGCCCGTGACTCGGCTGCCGACTTTGGTTTGTTGTACGTGCATGATGTAACTCCCATCGCATGTTTGCGTCAAAGCCCACCGGATTTCAACACATTTGCCAACTTCCGACTCAATCACTGATACTATCGTGGCTGGGCTTGCGCCCGGCCCCGATTGCTTGGAGGTAATCGGTCAACGCATCGAGCGGGAGAACGTAGTTGAGAAACTCGTAACGATAATACAAACAGCGGGCGATGATGGTGAAGGTGCACTGCTCATCATGCCACCGGCCATCGGGCGACATTGTCGAAAGAAGATACTCGATGGCGCGGCTGATGACAGGGTTGTCGGGCGGATAACCGAGCCGCAACAACGTGGACGCGATGTGCGCCGTGTGCAACGGCGTGCTCTCGCCGCGTCCAGCCCAGCGGACATCTTCGTCGGCGCGAATCGTCTCGCCCCAACCGCCGTCTGCATTCTGGTGCTGCAGGAGAAACGCTTCAGCGCGCTCATCGCGCAACCCCAGCGCGGCGTAAGCGCGTAGCACAAAACTCGTGCCGACAAGGTAGCCTGCCCACCAACGCGACCACCATGCGCCGTTGCGGCACTGCGTCCGCCGCAAGAATGCCAGCGCCTTCCGGACGGCTGGATGCTGAGCGGAGGCCAGCACCTCGACGACGCGCGCCGTCAGGTCGGCAGTCGGCATATCGAACAACACTTGCGCGACAACACCGAGTGAACCGCGCCGACCACAAATCGGAGACCGGCTCCATGCTCCGAAACCGCCGTCGCGATTTTGCCGGGCGAGCATGAACTCGATGCCGCGACGAAACGGAGCTTCCTTCGGAAAGCCACGCAGAACGTGCGCCGTCGTGTCGGCATCCGTGTCATAAGAAGAGGTTCCCCACGCAAAGCCGCCGTCACCAGCTTGCGCGTTCAACAGGAACTTCAACGCTGCCGGCCACGTCCCTGCCGCGTCCGCGCGCCGGCAGCTATCCAAGCCATACCCGGTATTCGCCACATGGCTGCGCGATCCCGTTACGCCGTGTTCAACGACAAAATCTCGCAACAACGATTCGTGTGCCTTCGCGATGACGGGATGATCCGTGCTGACACCCGCTTTCACCAATGCCATCACGTTGAACATGGTCACGTAGGAGCCAATTGCCCAGCCGCCCGACGGATCCTGCGTCCGTCGAATCTCCGCGGCGTATTCTTGCGCGTGGCGGCTTCCCAACAGGATGTTCACCGACGGCCAGCCGCAGTGCCAGAAGAAGTGTAGGTGGCGCGAGGGCCAGCGTGGGCGCGGCAGACAGGACAGCAAGAGCGGACGCCGAAAACCGGCGTGGGCCGCCAACAACGGCGCGACGACGAGAAGATCGAGGTCTTGTTTCCATGTCGTACCCGCCCGTCCGTGCGCGAGGAATTGTTCCGCCTCCGCGTCCGCGTGCGACGCGAGGCGTAATGCTGTCACTGCAATCAACGTGAGCCGTTTGCTCGACGACGCGCCGGGGAACTTCCAAAAACCGCCATCGGGATTCGCGAACCGGGCAATGTCGCGCACCAACCGCGCCTCCAGTTCGCGTTGACCGGGTTTCTCGATGAGGCCGGTGGTTCGGAGCATAATGATGAACAGGGCAGTCGGCAGCACGTTGAATTCGATGGGCATCCGCCACGCGCCGTCGGGCGATTGCAACTCGGCGAGCCGTTGCAGCGCGAGGTCGCGGGCGGCGTGGACGCGGTCAATTGCCGGGGGCGAATTCGATGTCGCGCTCATCTTCACCGAGGCTCAGGATGAAACGGTACAGGACGCGGAGCATGGTCTTCGACTCTGAGGGCGGCAGGTGCGCGGAGAGCCGTTGCCATTGGTCCTCGACCAGCTTGCGCGCCTCCAGCCGGCAGCTTTCGAGCGCGCCGGACTGGCGGATCAACTCGATCCCCTCGGCGAGTGCCGGCGCTTGCTGGCGCAGGGACGGGGTTCCGAGAATGATGCCGAGACGGGCGCGTTCCGTCTCGGGCAGCCGTTGCAAGGCGCGGAAGATAACGTAGGTGAGTTTGCCCTCGGCGAGATCGCAGCCGCCGTGATTCTTGGCGAGCCGGGTAGCCGAGAAATCAACGATGTCGTTGACGATCTGGAACGCAACACCGAACGACCACCCGAAATCCACGCAGACACGCCGCGTGGCGTCATCGGTTCGCGCAATGACACACGCGGCCTCGGTGGCGCACTCGACCACGGCCGCTGTCTTCTGGGAGTAAAGCTGCAGAATCTTCGGTTCGAGCGAGTCGTTGAGCCATTCGGCCAGCCGCGCCGGCGTCAAGCTGTGCGACCAATAGATGTCCTGTCCTTGTCCAAGATGCGCCCGCACGGCGCCGCGCGCCCAGATGCGGTAAAGTTCCAGCCGCTGGGCGTCCGTCAGCGCGGGGTAATCACGCAGCAACGCCAACGGCAGGAAGTACGCCGTGTTGGCCGCGTTGATCGCAACGTCCACGCCGTAGCGCAGGTGGATCGCCTCCTCGCCGCGTCGGATCGTGGCGTTGTCCTCGATGTCGTCAATGACCAGCGCCGCGTCGTGCAACATCTCCGCCGTGAAACTGAAAAGTTGCTCGTACGGCCCCGGCTTGACGCCCAACGCATCAAGCAACAGAAACACGAAGATGGGCCGCCAGTTCTTCCCGCCGCGGTCCAGCAGGTCCCACAACGGCACCGACAGCATCGCTGTCTGCGCTCCCGGATCGTGTTGGCCGCGCGCCGAGCCGGCATAACCGTCCATGGCCGCTTGATTCATGACGCGCGGCAGATAATTCTCAAGGTGCCGTCGGACACGGCGCACGCGGTCATCGAGATGTTCGCGCAACCCGAAGACGTATGCGTAGCCGTGCAGTTCGAGCCGCGCCCGGCCGGTTGCCGTGCCGCTGATGCGGCCTGCGCCTTCCCAGACGGCGCGCAACGGTGCCAGCGTCTGGATTTCCTGGTTCTCGGTCGCGGGAGTGAACTCAAGTTCCAGTTTCAACTCCGGCACCGTCAACCGGCACGCGACCGGATAGCGCGTGTGCGTCGCCGGGCTTGTCCACCACGCTGTCGGCGTCAGATCGAACTCGCGAATCAAGCGGGCCGGGCCGTTGGCATCGAGCAGGACGGCATACTGGCACAAGCGTTCCTGCCGGCGCTGTTCGCGGTGAACCATCACCAACAGGTCGCGTCCATCGTCGAGTTGAATGCCGAGCCAGTCCCAGCCGAGAACGTGCTCGCGCTCGGCGCCCGCGACGACCCAGCCGTGGCTGCCCCATTGATGATCGAGCCACGCCTGTCCGCGCACCGTTTCGCCGTCCACTGCGCCGGTCAGGGCGAGGCGCGGATACGAAAGATAATCCATCGAGTCGTCGCCGATCACCGCGATGTCCGCAAGGTGGATCCGCGGATGCACCGGCTGGAGACGAAGCCGGCACCGTCGTCCGGTTTCCGGCTCGGTGAAGTTTAAGAGGAACGTGTCCGCTTCGTGCGCGAGTTCAAATCCGTTCCACTTCACACGAAACGGAGCAGATGCGATCTCGACGGGCGCCGTCTCGTTGCGCACAGGACGCGGCGGGCCGTACTCAGCGACTTCGTCGGCGAGCGCGCGCAGCACCACGGGGTCGAACTCGCTGGAGGACGAAGCGCGAACGGCGTTGATGAACATCTCGCAGGTGGCAGGGTCAACTTGTGACAACGTCGCGGTCCGGCCCGACACCGGGTCGAGAACGCTCAGCAACATCGAGAAAGCTTCCTGCTGTTTGTAGTCGTAGCGGAACAACGCCGCCATGAATTCGCGGCGGCCGGTGCGTTCGCCCTCGTAGAAGCCTTGGACGAACCACCATTCCATCGGCATCCCGTTCCGCGGCTGGTCATCCGCGAGATTCACCGGCCATTGAGTGTGGAGTTGCATCGTTCGTTTACTCGTATTGCAGCGCCTCGACGGGATCGAGCCGCGCGGCGCGCCACGCCGGGTACAGGCTGCCGAGCACGCCGAGCAGCGTGGCGGCAACCAACACTTCCAGGAGTTGACGCGCGTTTACCTCGGCCTCGATCAACCCCTGCATCCGCGGCAGGCTTGTCAGCCCTTCCAACCCTCCCACGCCGATTCCCAATCCAAGCAGCGCGCCGAAAAATCCGAGCAGCAATCCTTCCCACAGAATCAGCGCCATGATCCGGCCCGTCTGT
>VHCW01000060.1 GCA_016871575.1 Verrucomicrobiota bacterium | reverse complement strand
ACCGTCCGCGCGTCAGCGTTCCACCGGTTGCTTCCACAATCGTCGGGTACACATCCATCATTTGTGCCAAGGCTTTTGTGCGGCCTGTCTTTATTTGGCCGGGCCAGCGCATGACGAGCGGGACGCGCGCCGACTCTTCATAGAACCGTCCTTTGGAAAGATAACCGTGCGCGCCCATCATCTCGCCGTGATCGGACGTGAAAATGACAAGCGCGCTGTCCCACGTGCCCCGCTGCTTCATCGCTTCGACAAGCCGGCCAACGTTGTAATCCACAAGCGCTATCTTGCCGAGGTAGTTCGCCAGCAGACGCCGCAGTTCAGCCTGATCAATCGTTCGCTTCTCCCGCATGAAGCTCTTGGGAACATTGGCGGGAAGCGTGAGTTTCTCCGACTCGAACATCGTTGCGAATTCGCCCGGTGCATCCAGCGGTGGATGAGGAGAGTGCAGGCTGACGACGAGGCACATCGGTTTGTCTTTCGGCTGCTGTCGGATAAACTCGGTCGCCGCGCCGGTCACGAACGAGTCATGATAATCGGCCGGCTTCACAAGGCTGGCGCGCGGTTCGTATTGCGATTTCAGATACCGCCCGCGCATGTCCGCTGCCACCGTCTCCAGCAATCCAAGTTTGCTGAGATGCGTCGCATATGCGTTGCGGTCCTTGGGCGAGTCCGATGGACCGGACACGTCCATCACGTGGTCGAGGCCGAGCGCGCAATGGTAATCCTCGATGGTGTCGAATTCGCGTTTCCACTCCGGTCCGCTGCTCCAGTGCAGTTTTCCGATTTGTGCCGTGGTGTAGCCCGCTTTCCGGATGTCGCGGAACATCGGCGCTGCCTCCGGTCGCACGTAATAGTGTTGTGCGTTGTTCCAGATCGAGTGGCCGTCATTGTGCGGGTACAGGCCGGTCATGAGCGAGACGCGCGCCGGCATGCAAACGGGCGAGGTTGTATAGCAGGCGTCAAAAATCATCCCTTCGCGGGCGATGGAGTCCAAGTGCGGCGTCTGCACCTGTGGATTCTCCCAACTCAGATAGCGCGGACTCCACTGGTCGGTGAGAACGACGAGCACGTCGGGTTTCGGCGAAGCGCGAAGAATCGCCGGTGACAACAGCAATAACGCGATGATGATTTTCATACGCAAGCGGTATAATGAATCTGCCGCAGCCCGTATTGCAAGGCTGTTGTCCGCGCTTTTTTCTCGCCATGACAGGGCATGACCGCTACAAGAAGCCCACGCATGATTGGGTTCCTGAAACCAGCGCCGCCCATCCAGCCGCTCCCAGCGGATAGGGTTGACCCGTCTTATCGGCGGCTGCGCCGTCAGGTGTTTGTGGGAATCTTCGTGGGATACGCGGGCTACTATCTGGTTCGCAACAATCTGGCGCTGGCCATCCCGGATATTCTCAAGGAACACCCGGAGTATTCCAAAGCCATGCTTGGCACGGCGCTCACCGCACTCTCGCTGGCCTACGGCCTGTCGAAGTTTCTCATGGGATCGGTCTCGGACAAGAGCAATCCGAAATTTTTCCTGCCGTTGGGACTGTTGTTGTCGTGCGCCATCATGGCGGTGTGCGGCACCGTGAAAAGCCTGTACGCATCGCTGGCGCTGGTGATTGCGCTCCAAGCGTTGAACGGATGGGTGCAAGGCATGGGCTGGCCGCCGTGCGGCAAGACGATGGTGCACTGGTTCAGTACCCGTGAACGCGGATTGACGGTGTCGGTCTGGAACGTGGCGCACAATGTCGGCGGCGCGTTGGTGGCGAACCTCGCGTTGGTCGGCGTTCTGCTCTTTCACGACTGGGGCGCGAAGTTCTATTTCAACGCCATCATTGCCGCTGTGGTGGCCGTTGTAGTGTACTTTCTCTTGCGCGACACGCCGCAATCGTGCGGCCTGCCACCCATCGAGAAACACTGCAACGATTATCCGCCTGAATATTCGTCCGATCACGAGCGAACATTCACGTTCAAGGAGATTTTCCTTCAACACGTCCTGACCAACAAATATCTCTGGGCAATCGCCATCGCCAACGCGTTCGCCTATTTCGTCCGATACGGCGTTGTGAATTGGGTGCCCACGTATCTGGAAACCGTCAAAGGGTTTTCCTTCAAACATTCGAGCCTCGCGTGGTCGCTCTACGAATACGCCGCCATCCCCGGCACAATCGTCTGCGGATGGATGTCCGACAAAGTGTTCAAGGGCAAACGCGCTCCTGCGACCATCCTGTTCATGGCGCTCACGCTGGTCGCGGTGCTCGTCTATTGGTCGAACCTGCACGGCCCATTGTGGGTGGATTACGCGGCGCTCATTGCCATCGGCTTCCTCATCTACGGACCGATCATGATCATCGGCCTGCACGCGCTCGATCTCGTGCCGAAAAAAGCGGCGGGAACGGCGGCCGGGTTTACAGGTTTCTTTGGCTACGTCTTCGGCTCGGCTATCGCCGGGACGGGCGTGGGATGGATTGCCGACCACTGGGGTTGGCGTGGCGTCTTCATCACCATGGTCGTCTGTTGTCTGCTCACGATGCTATTCAGCGCGCTGACGCTCGGCCACAAAGCTCACAGCGAAAGCCGCGACACACAATCTCAGTAGCGCCGGCGAAATTCTTCCACGTCCACCGTCTTCCCTGTGAGGCGCGCTTCTTCCGCGGCGAAGCCGATGAGATGGCTGTGAACCGTCGAGTCCAGTCCCGCCTCGATCGGCGCGCCGGGAGGCTTGGTGAACTCCTCATAGAACGCGTTGACCAGACCCGAATCGCCTCCCCCGTGCAACTCATAGCCGCCGTCCTCGGCCTGCACCGTGTAGCGCACCGGCTCGCCCTCGTGCGGGAAAAAGATCAGGTGCGCGCCGAAATGTTTGTGATACGTCTCGCCGCCCTTGAGCACGCCGCGCGTGCCGTAAATCTCGATGTGCCGGCCGCTCTCGAACGCCGTCATGGTGAACGTCCCGGTCAGGCCACCCTCGAACTCCATCGCCAACACCTGCCGGTCCACCGCGTCGTTGTCGCAGCGATAGACGCACCGCCCCCACGGGCTGGTCCGCAACCACGCAACGATCTCCTCCGTGCTCGCGTCCTTGGCGCGGTCGAACGCCATCGGCAGCCATACCTCCCGCATGTCGGTCGTGTAACGCATCGCGTTGTAAGGGCAGGCATCGCCGGTCGGGCAGCCGTCTGTGCACCGAGACGGGGCGCCCGCGGGTGCGCGGTCCGGCCGGAAGAACTCCAGCGAGCCGAAACTCGCGACGCGCACGCAGCGCCGTCCCACGAGCCAGTGGATGATGTCCGTGTCGTGGCAGCATTTCGAGACGATCATCGGCGAGCTAGTGCCGACGACCGACCATTGGCCCCGCACAAACGCGTGCGCTTGAAGCCATGGACGGACCCCCTCATTCGCTTGGATGCCGGTGATCTCGCCGAGCGCGCCCGACTGGACGATCTCCTTCACCTTCCGGTAAAACGCGGCAAACCGCAGGACGAAACAGATCATCACGCGGCGACCCGTCTGGCGCGCCAGCCGCTCGATCTCCAGCACCTGCTCGAAGCGGGTCGAGATCGGTTTCTCCAACAACACGTCGTAACCGAGTTTGAGAGCGCCGGAACAATGCTCGAAATGGTCAGTGTCCTGCGTCGCGACGATCATCACGTCGGCGAGCTTGCCCGCCGCCAGCAACTCCTTTGCGCTGCCAAAGCCGCGGAAATCCGCGCGGCCCGAAATCTGGCGGAGCTTCTCGCCGCGCGCCGGCACCGGGTCGGCGCCCGCGACGATCTCGAAGCGGTCCGGCCGTCGCATGGCGAGAGCAGCGTAAGTCTGGGCGCGAGCACCGCACCCGATACAGGCGAGTTTGAGTGGTTTATTCATGGCAGTCACTTTCATGTTGCGGTCTCGTCCGCCGCTTCGAAGAATGCGACGACGTTCTCCCACGGCGTCTCCGGCCCCAGCACGTGCGCCGGCGCGAGAATCAATCCACCGCCGCGTCCCACGTCGCGGATGCGCGCCCGCACCTCTGCCCGCACGTCCGCCGGCGTGCCGAACGGCATTGTCCGCTGCACGCTCACCGTGCCCCAGAACGACAGACGGTCGCCGTAGCGTTCCTTGATCGCCGCCGGGTCCATGCACTCGGGTTGCACCGGGTTGAGAATGTCAATGCCGGTTTCGATCAAGTCCGGAATGGCTGGCTCGACGTTGCCGTCGGAGTGATAGAACACAAACGAATCCGGATTCGCCGACTTCACAGCGCGCACCGTCGCAGCCAACCGTGGTTTCAGGAACTCGCGCCACGTGTCCAAACTCATCAGCAGGCCGTTCTGACCGGCAATATCATCGCCGGTGATGATGATGTCCACGCCAGCACAGGCAAACTCCGCCGCCGTGTGTTGCTGCAATGATGCGGTTCGCTCGAAAAAGTAATGCGCAATCTCCGGCTCGATTACCATGTCCATCATCAATTGCTCCAGCCCACGGATATACCACGACTGCTCGAAGACCGATCCCGCAAACGCCGCCACCGCGAGACCGTGTCGGTGCAATTCCTCGATGCGCTCGCGCAAACCCGCGTAACGATACGGTTGATCGAGGTCCGGCCACGGATATTCTCTCAGCCGCGCGAACTCCTGGACACCGCGCAACGGCGACTCGATGTGCGCAAAATGGTGGAACCCGCCGCCGCGCCACCAGACGCCCCATTCGTCCACCTGCGCCATCTCCGCTTTCGCGTCGAGCCACGGGGTAAACTGCGACCGCGGCACTGATGTCGGCTGGAACGTCACGCTCGTGATGTCCATGTTGAAATAATCGCGCGGTGACTTCGGCGCGCAATGCTCGCGCAGCATTCGCTCGATCGGCGGTGTGTATCCAATGGCATCTTCGTAAAGCAGGCGCGGCACACGATCGGTTGGCCGGTGTGTCAGCGCAGTGCGGACTCGTTCTCTCGAAGTCATGCGATATGATTTAACACCGTTCCTTTGCGGGAAGCAAGCGCAAGGATGAACTCTATCGGGGCAACCGCTGATTCCACTTTCCAACAGCGGGTTGAATGTTTATTCTGTTTCCGACAGTGGGCCTGTAGCTCAGCGGTTAGAGCGGAGGACTCATAATCCTTTGGTCGGGGGTTCGAATCCCTCCGGGCCCACCAACTTCACGAACTGGAACAATGGCAACAGAAGCGGACACATGTCGAAAATACGTTCTGCCAAAGCTGTATGCGGCAGGATGGACTGACGACCAGATTTGCGAACGGCGACTACTGGGGCATCTGGACGGGCTGGCGGGGCAGGTGGCGCGGCTGCAGCGGCTGCAAACCGAGAGCCACCTTCGCTTGGAGCAGTTGCTGCCATCCATTCTGGATCGAGCGTTCAAGGGGGAGTTATAGCATGCGAGCGTTTCCAACCAAGCTACGGTGCGCCACAGCCGCCGCCGCGTTGGATGCCCTGCTGCCGTCGATCTTGGATAAGGCTTTCAAAGGAGAATTATGAACCACGGATGGCACGGATACCGGAAACAGCTTCCGGAATTTATCCGTGGAATCCGTGTGATCCGTGGTCAATCAGATTGAAAACATGAATGCGACAAATCAGATCGGTGCATCCTACCGGCCACCGGTGAACCAACTGTTGACGCTTGGCCGAGCCAAAATGCACGGCACCGGCGTGGACTACGCGAAGCTGGGCATTGGTCGCGAGCACGTGGTCGAGTTGATCCGCATGGCAACGGACGAGACGTTGAACTCTGGGCCGTCGGACAGCAAACTGGTCTGGGCGCCGATCCATGCGTGGTGGGCGTTGGCGCAGTTGAGGGCGGAGGAAGCCGTTGTGCCGCTGCTCAGTTTGTTGCCGCGGATTCACGCTAACAACGATGACTGGGTCGGCGAGGACATGCCCCGCGTGTTAGCGGCCATTGGCCCGGCCGCCATCGAACCGGTCACAGTGTACCTTGCCGACACCACCCATGATGACTGGGCACGGGTCGCAGCGGCAATCACTTTGGGGCGGGTTGGGCAAGCGCATCCGGAGACACGGGCGGCGTGCGTTGCCCGATTGACCGCGCAACTGGAACGGTTCGCCGAGCAATCGGAACATCTCAACGCCTTTCTGATTTCGCCGCTGCTTGATCTGCGCTCCGTCGAAGCCGCCCCACTCATGGAACGCGCGTTTGCGGCGGAGCGGGTGGATGAAACAGTCGCCGGTGATTGGGAAGACATTCAGATCGAGCTTGGTTTGAAAACCAAGCGAGAGCATCCGCGCAAGCCCAACGAGTTGACCAAACTGGGCGAGCAGTTGCGCTCAGCCTTGGGAGTTAAGCTCACAGAGGACAATGAACTCGCGCCCCTCGAACCAGGAGAATCGACGGCAATTGAGCATCCCGCGCCAATGAAGGCTGGACGTAACGACCCGTGCCCCTGTGGCAGTGGCAAGAAGTTCAAGAAATGCTGCGGGCGATGACGGCGTTATGAGAGATTCCCTTTCCGAGCAACGGCGGATCGTGGGGTATCTGGACGGGTTGGCGGGGCAGGTGGCGGCGCTGGCGCGGCTGCAGTCCGAAAGCCACCTTCGCTTGGAGCGCAGCGCGGGACTACGGCGAACAAGCCTCGACGCACGGCTGCCATCTGTGCTAGACAAAGCTTTCACAGGAAAATAACATCATGACAAAACTCTCCCTCAAGGGACTTGTCGCCGCGGCGCACACGCCATTCGCGGCGGATGGCTCGCTCAACTTGGGGATTGTCGAGAAACAAGCGAAACACCTTCTCCAGAACGGCATCTCCGTAGCGTTTATCGCCGGCAGCACCGGCGAAAGCCACTCGCTGAACGTTGAGGAACGCAGACGTCTCGCCGTGCGCTGGCTGGAAGTTGCGCGAGGCACGCCGCTGAAAGTCATCGTCCATGTCGGCTCCAACTGCCTGACTGATGCCCGCGCATTGGCGGCGCACGCCCAACAAATCGGCGCGCTCGCCGTCGCGGCGCTGGCGCCGAACTACTTCAAACCGCGCTCGATCGCCGGGCTGATTGATTGCTGCGCGGAGATTGCCGCCGGCGCACCGGAATTGCCGTTTTACTTTTATGACATCCCGGCGATGACGGGCGTGAGCCTTCCGATGCCGGAGTTTCTGGCACAGGGCAAGGAGCGCATTCCGAACCTTAATGGCATCAAGTGGACCAACCCGGATTTGTACAACTACCAGCTTTGCCGGAACATGGCCGGCGCATTCGACCTGCCGTGGGGCAATGACGAGTATCTGCTCGCCGCGCTCGCGCTCGGCGCACAGGGCGCTGTCGGAAGCACCTATAACTTCGCCGCGCCCGTTTATCAACGGCTGCTGAAGGCGTTTGCAGTTGGCGACCTCGACGCCGCTCGCCAAGAACAGTTCTGCTCCGTTCGCATTGTCCAGACATTGTCCAACTACGGCTACATGGGCGCGGCCAAGACCGTCATGACAATGCTCGGCGTGGACGTCGGCCCCGCGCGGCTGCCGAACGCCAATCTGGCCGAAGCGCAGGCTACGGCGTTGCGGCAGGACCTTGATCGGATCGGCTTCTTCGACTGGCTCAAGCAATGAATGTGATCCTTGGACTCCTGATGCTGGCGGCCATCGCGCCGCAACGCGTGGACGTATTCGTCAGCGGCCAGGAAGGTTTCCACACGTTCCGGATTCCATCCGTCATCGTCACCAAGGGCGGCGCAGTGCTGGCGTTTGCCGAGGGACGACGTTCACGCGAGGACCAGTCGGAAAACAAGATCGTGTTGAAACGCAGCGCCGACAACGGCACGACGTGGTCATCCATTCAGGTGATCGCCGACGCCGGACAAGGCAGCCTCAACAACCCGTGCGCCGTTGTCGAGCAAACCAGCGGCCAGGTCTTTTTGATGTACCAGTCCTATCCCCCCGGACAGCGCGAAGGCAACGTCCGGTGCTGGGTGACGAGCAGCAACAACGACGGCAAGACGTGGTCGCCGCCGCAGGACGTGACTTCTTCCTGCAAAGCACCGGCAGAGACAGCCGCCGTCGCAAGCGGCCCCGGCATCGGCATCCAACTCGTCAACGGATCACGCGCAGGCCGGTTAATAATGCCGTTCAATGAAGGCCCGCGGGGGATGAAGAACGTGTACGCCGTCTTCAGCGACGACCAGGGCAAAACGTGGCAAACAGGGAAACGCGCGCCCGGCGCGCACGTCGTGAACAGCAAAGGCAACACGACCAGCCTCGTCGCTGAAGTGCAAATGGTCGAGTTGTCCGATGGCGCGGTGATGCTGAACAGCCGGAGTTGGGGTGGACGACGATTGCGCAAAACCGCCGTGAGCCGAGACGCTGGCGTCACGTGGTCACCGGTCGGCGAGGACGAACACCTGCGCGATCCGCGCTGCATGGCGTCCGTGCTCCGGTACAGTTTCGACAAGAACATCCTGCTTTATTCCGGTCCCGACAGCAGCGACCGCCGCAATGGCGCCGTTCGCGCGAGCCACGACGACGGCAAGACATGGCCGGTGAAGAAAGTGTTGGAACCGGGCAAGTTCGCCTACAGTTGCCTGACGCGCCTGCCGGATGGACAGATCGGTTGTCTCTACGAAACCGGCGCGACCGACGCCTACGAACGACTTGTCTTCGCCATCGTTTCCATCGAGTGGCTTGCGGCACCCTGAACCTTCAAGACGTCTTCAACGCAGCATGGGACGGCGCCGGCCGGGCAGCAGGCTGACCAACATGCCGGTCACTGCGCCGACCACAAACGAAGCCGGCGACATCCAGACGAAGCTGAGTCCCCATTCTTTCAGGAACCCAAGCCCCAGCTCCTGCTGATACGCGAGGACCACCGCCACCAACAGACTTGCCGTCGTGCCGGCACAAGTGCCCGACGCCGTCGCCCACGGGATGAACAGCGCCATGAAGAACATCATAAAGAGCGGCACGGTCAGGAGGTTGGCAATCTTGTAGCACAGTTCCAGCAGGTTGCCCTCGATATAGCCGAACAGCGAGCTTAGCAAGACCACAATGACGCCGACCACGAACGACACATATTTCGCCTGTCGAACACGGCGGCGCTCGGTTTGCTCGCGTTTCCAGAACCGACCAATAAAATCAGAGGTGATCACGGAACAGACCGAGTTCAGACCGGAGGAGAGGCTCGACATGGCAGCGGCCAGCAGCGCGGCAATCACCAGACCGCTCGCGCCCGCCGGCAAGCCGTGCACAATATAGAGCGGCAGCAGTTGATCCCCGTTTCCGTACACGGTGTGGCCGGCGGGAAGCATTTCCGGATGCTTGAGGAAGTACGCCATCAGCGCCAGACCGGCGACCGCCAGGAACGGCCAGAGCGCCAGGCAGGAAAGCAGCGAAAGATGGAACATCCGCCGCGCGGCACGCGCATCGCGAGTGGCCAGGTAACGCTGGATCGCCATCTGGTCCGCGCCAGCGGTGCAAACGTACCACGTGAAAAACGCAAGAAACCCACCGGCAAACGTGAACCGCACATTCGGCTCAATCCAAAAAACCGGCCGTTGCCAGTGCGACGGCCATTCACGCGGCCACCACGACCCCACGCCACCCAAATCAACCGCAATCAGAATCAGCACCAGAGCGGCACCGCCAAACAGAATGAATACCTGCACCACATCGGTCAAAACCACAGCGCGTAGTCCGCCCATCGAGGTGTACACCACGGTGAGCAACCCCAGCACCGCGCATATCCAGGGAGCAACCGACGGGTCCAGCCGCAACACCGGCACCAAGATGGCGCTGGCCGTCGCAAAAATAATCAGCGACATCCAAAACAACCGCAGCAACAGAAAACAAACTGCCCCCATCATCCGCACACCAAGCCCAAAGCGCATTTCAAGAATCTCGTAAGCGCTGGTCACCCGCTGCCGCGTGATGACCGGAATCAACAACCAGCCGACAACCAAGGCGATGAACGGAACCGCAATGAGCTGCGACAGCATCATCGGCCCGTACTTGATCATCTCACCGGGAATCGCCAGATAGGTCAGCGTGCTCAGCAGCGTGGCGAACAACGACAAGCCGACCATCCACGGCGACATGTTGCGCCCGCCCAGAAGAAAATCGTCGGCGGTGCTGGTGCGCCGCGAGTAATACCACCCGGCGCCCAACATGCCGAGGGCATACAAAACAAGCACAAACCAGTCGAATAGATGCATGATTCGATAGGTGCAAACATTCTCAGGTTGACGACAATCCCAACATCCCGCATTCGATCCGCTCCAGCAACGCGTGCAACAGGAAACCGTGCGCTTCCTGAATGCGGGCGGTGTCAGTTCCATCCACGATCAGTTCGATGTCCGCCTTCCCTTTTGCCGGTCCCCCACCCTTCCCCAGCAATGCGACCGTTTTCACACCGCGCGCTTTTGCTGTGTCGATCGCGCGAAGAATATTGACGGAGTTGCCGCTCGTGGTGAAACAAATCAGCAGATCATTCGTCCCCGCCAAGCCTTCGACCTGCCGCGAAAACACCGAGTCAAAACCATAGTCGTTCGAGATGCACGTCAACAGCGTCGGGTCCGCATTCAGGCAGACCGCCGGCCACGAGGGACGCTCGCGCCGGTAACGCCCAACGAGTTCCTCGGCCAGATGCAACGCATCCGCCGCGCTGCCGCCATTGCCGCAGGTCAGCACCTTGCCCCCGCTGTGCAGCGAAGAAACCATCGCCGCCGCAATCTTCTCGAAAACCGGCTCCTGTTTCCCCAGCGATCGCAATGTCTGACACGACTCGGAGATCAGTTTCGTGAACATCGTTGGTCCTTTCACAACCGTTGCACCGTCAATCCGCCGTCCACCATCAACACCGCGCCCGTCGAATACGGGAAATCGCCGCGCGCCAGCGCCGCCACGACTTTTCCCACATCTTCCGGTGTGCCCCAGCGGGGTTGAATGGCGAGTCCTTCCGCAAACAACTTGTCGTACTTGGCTGTCACCGGAGCGGTCATGTCGGTCCTGATGACGCCGGGACGAACTTCATAGACGGGAATGTTGAACGCGCCGAGCCGAGCCGCCCATAATTGCGTCGCCATTGCGATGCCTGCTTTTGAGATGCAGTAGTCGCCGCGGTTGACGCTGGCGACGGTCGCCGAGATCGAGGAGACGTTGATGATGCAACCGCTCTTTTGCTCGATCATCCAGCGCGCCACTGCCTGCGTAAGAAAATACGGCCCCTTCAGGTTGGTCCGGATGAGTTCGTCGAAACTCTCCTCGTTGGCTTCGAGAATGTCCGCACGAACTTTCGGCGCAATCCCGGCGTTATTTACGAGAACGTCCAGCCGGCCAAAACGCTGTCGAATGGCCTCGATCATCCGTTGTCGCGCTGCCGCATCGCTCACATCGCATTGGCAGTAGAAGAAGTCCTTGTGTTCACAGGCCGTGCGGACGCCACAGATGGCGACATCGAAGCCGCCTTTCAGAAGGCATTGCGCGATACCGAGTCCAATGCCGCGCGAACCACCAGTGACGAGCGCGACGTGTTTCATGCTTTCAACTCCGGGATCGTCACCCACTTCCGCTTCTGCCACGATTCGATCCCCTTCTCTGCCAACTGGACGCCCTTGGTGCCTTCGAGGAGCGACCAGCGGAACGGCTCGTTCTTCACGACATGGCGGAGGAACAGTTCCCACTCGATTTTGAAGGCGTTGTCGTACGCCTGCTGGTTCGGCACCTTCTGCCACGTGTCGTAAAAGTTGATCGGCTGGTCAATATCGGGATTCCAAACCGGGCGCGGTGTCGCGCCGTACGGTTGCACCCAACATTCGCGCAGCCCGGCGACGGCGCTGCCGCGCGTGCCGTCCACGTGAATGGTCAGCAAATCATCCCGTCGCACGCGCGTGCACCAACTGGCGTTGAAGTGCGCAACAATATCGCCTTCCAACTCAAGCGTCGCATACGCGGCATCGTCGGCATCGGCCTTGTACGGCTTGCCGGTTTCGTCCCAGCGTTTCGGGATGTGCGTCGCGGCGTGACAGGAAACGGCTTTGACTTCGCCGAAGAGATTGTCGAGCACGTAACGGAAATGGCAGAGCATATCGAGAATGATGCCGCCGCCGTCGGCCTTCCGGTAATTCCATGACGGACGTTGAATCGGGACAGTGTCACCCTCAAACACCCAGTAGCCGAACTCGCCGCGCACGGCGAAAATCCTGCCGAAGAATCCGGTATCGCGCAGCACCTTCAGTTTCAACAGTCCCGGCAACCAGAGTTTGTCCTGCACCACGCCATTCTTCACGCCGGCTTTCGTTGCCAGACGGGACAATTCCAGCGCTTCCTTCGTGTTCGTCGCCGTCGGTTTTTCGCAGTAGATGTGTTTACCGACTGCAATCGCCTTTTTCACGGCTTCGACGCGCCGATCCGTGGTCTGCGCGTCGAAGTAAATCGTGTCGGCCTCGTTGGCCAGCGCGGCATCGAGGTCAGTCGTCCAACGTTTCACCCCGGCTTGCGCGGCTAGTTTCTCCAGCTTGACCGGGTTGCGCCCGACAAGAATGGGGTCAGGCATGATGGTTTCTGTCTCGCTGATCTTGACGCCGCCTTGTTTGATGATGGCGCAGATGGAGCGCAACAGGTGTTGGTTGGTTCCCATGCGTCCCGTGACGCCGTTCATGATGATGCCGACTTTGATCATTGTGGTTTCTCCGTGCATTGCGGTTGCGCGCCCGCCGGGAGCGGCGGGGCCTCGATACCGGCCCGTGGCAACGTGCCGGCGAGTTCGTGTTTCCAGTGGGCAACATCGCCGGCGGGGCCATAAATGTAGATCATCCGCAATGGCGTGTCGCCGATGTTGGTGAGTTGATGAAAAACGCCCGACGGAATGTAGGCCGCCTGGCCGGTCGTCAGGATTTGTTTTTCGCTGCCGAGGCACATTTCGCCGGTGCCTTCGACGATAAAATAGACTTCTTCCTGTTCCTGATTGTGCCACGGCACCTGGCCGCCTTTCGGGTCGAGCGTGACGTTGCCGACGCTGAACGCCTTGGCCTGAATCGGCGAGACGCCGCCGACGATGTTTTGTGTGCGCCGCCGCGCGGGATACCGGCGGCCTTCGATCTTGTTGAGGTCAGCAATGATCATGAGAATCTCAAATAAGGTTGGTTGTTGGCCGCGCGCTGGACGTAGAGCGCGGCTTCGCGCGCGTGGTAGTCGCCCCACATGCTGGACTCGCCACACGGGATTTTACGACCGCGTGGAATGTAGTCCCAGTTGTTCGGGCGATGATAGACGCTGTGGAGAATCAAGCCCTGATGCTTCGCCTCAGTGCTAAGGTACGGCTCATCGAGGAGCGTGTTGAGTACCGTCAGGCCGGCGTGCCAGTAGCGTTTATTATTCAGGTAACGACCGAGGCGGAGCAATCCTTGTGCGGCGATGGCAGCGGCGGAACTGTCCACGGGTTCGTGATTGTTGTACGGGTCGGCTGGTTTCTTCTGCCAGTTGCCGAGCTTGTGGAGATTCGGCGCGCCGGTGTCCCAGTACGGAATCCCGTCGGCGGCGGTGGCGTGTTCGATGTAGAAATCGCACGTCGCCTTGGCTGCCTTCAACATCACTGGGGTGGTCTCGCTCTTCGCAAACTCCAACTGCTCGGCGTATCCGAGCATCGCCCACGCGAGGCCGCGCGTCCACGTGGTGAACCCCGACCAGCCTTGCTGCGAGTTGGGACAACGGAAGTTGCCGTCGTTGAGATTGAAGATCGCCTCGTGCGCGACGCCGCCGTCGGCGCGGACGTTGTATTTCGCGATGGCGACGGCGTGTTGTTTGAGCCGGTCGAACAACGAGATTTTTCGGTCGTTCTCCTCCATCAACGCATGTCCCAGCTTATGCGCGACGGCCAAGGAACGAAGCGAGCGGATGCTGTCAACAAACAGCGAATGCGGGCCGTTGAACGAGTAGATGAAACCGCCACCGTCCGCCGTCTTCGTCCAACGACGGGCCTGCACGGCGCCGCTGACTTTGAGGGCCAGCTCGTAGAAATAGCGTTCCCACTCGTTCTCCGCCAACCGTCCTTCCTCCATCAAGCGGAGCAGGTTGCCGTAGGTGCTGACGTTGTTGAAGCCGTGGTCGTGCACGCCGAAATGGCTGACGTGCGGCGCCATTTTCCCGACGGTGTTGCGACGGCCGATGTCCAAAAACTCCGTGTCGCCGCTGGCATCGAACTGAAGGATGGCCGAACCGTACTGGAATCCCTGCGTCCATTCGGTCCAGCCGCGCGCGGTGTATCGTCCGCGGACGGTGAACACGGGGGAACCTTTTGACGCGTTGTCGCTTTTCTCCAGCGACTTGATTTTCACGGCGGAGAGGTCCCAGAACCGGTAAATCTTCCGGAGCAATTTTTGCGGTGTCAGAGTGGCGTTGATTCTCATGGTGAACGGTTGATGAATAACTGATTGCAACGGGAGCGTCAACGGAATTGCCCCGGTCCGCCAATCATTTTGCGCCACGATCCCGCTTCAGGAACAATCCTTCCAGCGGGCCGAGCGTCAGTTGTGCGCCGACGTTTTCGCCGTTGTTGGCCGCGGTGTCCTGCAACGGCGTCGCTTGCATCCGGCGATACGTTCGTCCCGGCGAAAGCTTCGCCAGATCGAACGTGTACGGCGCATGGGATGGATTGGCGAGGACAAGGCCGTTCTCGAAAATCCGATACATGGCGTCTGGATGCGCGTGAGCCGTGATTCGTTGGATCGTGACCGGCTCGTTACCTTCGATTCGGAATGTCAAATCGAGATGTTGCGAACGCACATCGCGAAAGTAAAAGGCCGACGTGAAGAAGCGGTCGTTCACCCATGTCATGTGCGATTTCGGCTTGGTCAGCGCGTCTTCAGCAACACCTGCGCGCGCAATCTTCACGTCACCCCAGAATCCCTGATCGGTCACTGTGTTGTCTTTCGGGCCGCAGTCAGCCACGAACTTGAGTCGGATGCGTTGGCCCGCCCACTTGGCGAGCGACACGGACCGCGGCAGCCATTGGTGAGCCTTGGTGGATTCCTCGAAGACTCGGCTGAACGTGCCCGGCGTTGCGCCGGCCAGCGGAGCAACGAGGACGCTGAACCAGACGCCATCGGAACGTTGCGGGCTTTTCTCGGCCATGCCGAGATGGAAACGCAATTCCGCATTGGGGGGCACGTCAACATCCGAACACCAGAACACGTAGCCTTTCCCCGACTGGAAAGGCGGATGGATCGCATAAGCGGGGATGGCCTTGTCGCCAATCTTCTCACTGGCACGATAGTTCACTCTGGCACCTGAGCCTGGAGCAATCGGCAATTCGCCACTGCAACGCAGCGCCATGCCGGTCACATCGGGCCTGCACATCACGCCGCTGGTGACGCCGATTTCAGCAAACCGCGCCATCTCGACGGGATAACCGTTGCGCGGCGCGCCTTTCATCGTTACGAACACTGTGATGTCTTCGCCGGTAACCGGCACATCGTGGATCGAGAAGCTCAATCCTTGGTCAGCAGGACCGGTCGACGAGATGACGAGCTTTCCGTCCGCGGTGCGCGCGGTTGCGCCGGCGGATATTCGTTTTGCCCATGCATCCATGCCGCCGAGGCAGTTCGGCGTTGCGGCGGCCAAGTGAACCGCGTCGCCTTCTGGTTTGCCGAGCCAGCCGAGTTTGTTGGCCGTGCCGCAGACAAACTCGTCCCAGATTCCAATTGGGCCTTTGCGCGGCGCGGGCGGTGGGAACGAATAACAGATCATCGCATCGGTAAATTGCCCGGCGGCAAACACGAGACGATGTCGCGCAAATGGGACTTCCGGGTTCTTGTGCTCGCCCGGCTTGCCGGGAATTGCTTCCGTCCATTTATGATTGATGTAATTGAACGCCGGCTTGAAGGCGTTAGCCTGCCAGAAGGCGTGACGGTTCAAGCCGCCGGACCAGTCCACGAAATGCCAATCATTGAGGTTCGGCCAGCCTTCGCTCTCGATGCCGTTGAGAATGCCAAACGCCCGTTGCGAGCGGCGACCGCCGGGACCGAGCGCGCCATCGCCTTGAATGATGCGATTCGGCCCCAACCGGCTTCGCAATTGCCGGGCAAACCCGATCACGCCGATGCCGTACTGGTTCACGCCGCCAATCACGCCGTTGTCCGTCTCGCCGTCGCCATCGGTGTCGCCGTGCGTCTCGTGGAACATCACGTCGAACTCCAGCCCATCGAACGCCTCCAGCTTGCCGCCCTTGCCAAACCACGCGGCGAGATCATCCACCAACCGGTCGGCGCACGTTTTTCCTTCTGCGTCTTTCGGGCAGTGCGCCGAGAAATTGTAGTACCACATCAGGTTATTGTTTTTGCCCCACGGTCCTTCGACGCAATGTGCTGCCGCCCGTGCCTTGCCGGCCTTGAACGCCAAAGGTTTTGTTCCATAACAACCGCGTTTCACGCGAATCGTATTGGCTTTGCTGTCCATGGACACCAACTGCACCTGCTCGCAATAGTTCCAATCATGTTTGCCGTCAGCGGTGACGCCAAACAGCGCGATGTCGTCATTCGATGTCCGGTAGCGTCCCGTGTTCACACGGAAATCCCCAACATCCTCGACGCGGATGACGGTTTCTTCCGATGTGGCGGGAACATCACCCAAGATGCGCGTGGCTTTGCGATAAATCCAGTGGCCGGGAAAATACTTTTCGGCATGGTAACGCGGGTCGCGCGCGTTGCCGTTGAAGTGCAGCAGGACGACCTGACGGGGATGCTCGCGTTTGAACCGCGAAAACCATTCCGGATTGCGCGCTTCGCGGCCAAGCACTTCCTCGTCGAGACATTTCCCCATGATCCCGGACAACCGGCTGAACTCCGCCGCCCACTGCTCGTAAGCGATGCCTTTGCGCGAGGGACCTCCTTCGGAACCGCGAAAGAAAAAGACACGAGGATACTCCGAGCCGTAGATTTGCAGATCCCCAGCGTAAGACGCCGAGACGAGCGTGAACACCACAAGTGCTATTGCCTGTTTGCCAAAGTTCATGCGGCGGATTTTATCGTCATCCTGCCATCTGCCAAGACATTCTTGTCCTTGCCCGCTACGGCGGTTACAGTCTGCGCCACCATGAACTTGATCGCCCTGCTTTGCGCCGCCGAACTGTTCGTCGCTCCCAACGGCAATGACGACAATCCCGGCACTCTCACACAACCGTTGAAAACACTGGAGGCGGCCCGCGGAGCGAAGACCGTCTTCGTGCGCGGCGGCCTCTACGAACTCGAACGCCCCTTGAAGCTTGACGCGAAAGATTCCGGCGCCACGTGGCGCGCCTACAAGAACGAGAAACCCGTCGTCATCGGAGGTCGCCAGATCACCGGCTTCGTCCCGCACAAGGGCGACATCCTCAAGGCGACCGCCATCAAGGGCGTCAATTTCCGGCAACTTTTCTTTGACGGCAAACGAATGCATCTTGCCCGATACCCGAACTTTGACCCGAAGAATCCTTACGGCGGCGGCTGGGCGTACGCCGACGGCAAACCGGTACCGATGTACGCCGAGGTTCCCGGCGAAAACCGGCATTCGCTTCACTATAAAATCGCCGACGCACGCGATTGGAGCCGCGCTGACGAGGGCGAAGTGTTCGTGTTCCCGCGCTACAACTGGTGGAACAACATCGTCCGCATCAAGACGATTGACCGCGACACCCGCACGATCACGCTCGCCGGCTCCTGCTCGTATCCGATCCGCCCCACTGACCGTTACTATGTGCGCGGCATGTTTGAAGAACTCGACGCGCCCGGTGAGTGGTATCTCGACAAGAAAGATTGGACGCTCTATTTCTGGCCGCCGGCACCGTTGAAAGGCAAAGCTGTTTACGCGCCGACATTGCGCACGCTCATCGAGATTGGCTCCGGCGCAACCAACATCACGTTCCGCGGATTCACTTTCGAATGTTGCGAAGGCACCGCCATCACCATGAAAAACACCACCAACTGCCTCATCGCCGCCTGCATCATCCGAAACGCCGGCGATTACGGCGGCAACGGCGTCTCCGTGGACGGCGGACGCGCCAACGGCGTCGTCGGTTGCGACATCTCGGAGATCGGTCGCTCCGCCATCTCGCTCAGTGGCGGCGACCGGATCACGCTCACTCCCGGCGACAATTTTGCTGACAACAACTACATCCACCATACCGGCGTCTTCTACAAACAAGGCGTCGGCGTCAGCCTGACCGGCGTCGGCAATCGCGCCTCCCACAATTATATCCACGATTGTCCGCGGTTCGGCATCCAGTTCAGCGGCAACAATCTCCTCATCGAGTTCAACCACATCCGCCACGTCAACCTCGAAACCGCCGACACCGGCGCGGTCTATACCGGCGGACGTGATTGGATTTCGTCGCGCGGCACGGTAATTCGCCACAATTACTTTCACGACATCCTTGGCTACGGCCAGGAAAAGGGGAAATGGGTCTCGCCGCACTATGCGTGGGGTGTTTATCTCGACGACAACGCCGGCGGCGTGGACGTCATCGGCAACATCGTTGCCCGCTCCATCAACGGGCTTGTCCACTTCCACAACGCCCGCGACAACCGCGTCGAGAACAACATCTTCATTGACGGCAAGCTTCAGCAGTTCAACGCGAACGGCTGGACCCCCGCGCACCGTTACTGGACCAACCACCTGCCGAGCATGGTCAAAGGCTACGAATCCGTGGCCAACCAACCGGCATGGAAACAGATGCGCAACATGAATCTCCATCCCACCAACGCCGTGCTGCCCAATGGCCTCATCATGAGCGGCAATGTCGTTTGCCGAAACATCTTCTACTACCGCATCCCCGACGCCAAGCTCTACGCACTGAACCGAATGTCGCTCGACCACAACTTATTCGACTCCAACCTCGTCTGGCACGCCGGATTGGGCGCATCTCGACACCACAATAACTGTAGCCGCGAGCCTGCTCGCGGCGGGGAGGGATTCGCCCTGTCAACCGAGGCCGCGAGCAGGCTCGCGGCTACAGGGAAACGGAAGCAGGATGATAGCGCCGAGATACGCTCCGCCGGATTGCCGATCCTCACTGGCCACCAGAAACTCAAGAACGTTGACGGGCCGAACCTCGTCCCGAACGGCGACTTCGAGAACGGTCAGCCCGGCAAAGAACCAACCAACTGGAAATGGCAGATCCGTCCCACCGGTTCCAAGGCCGCGATTGACGACACGGTCAGGTTCGCCGGCAAACAATCGCTCCGCATCGAGGGCCGCGGCACCACAACCGATGCATCCGGACGAAAGTTGTCACCGAATTACGTCAGCGCCGACATCCAGGCCAAACCCGGCCAGTTGTATCGCTTGACCGCGCGCATCAAAGCCGCCGCGCCCGGCACCAAGTTCGCCATGATGGCGCAGTCCTACCAAGATAAAAAATGGTTCTGGTCAAAAGACACGAGCACCACTGCCGTCACTGATTGGAAGGAATACGAAGTCACCTTCAAGTTCCCGGCCCCCGGCGAGTCCGCGTATCGGGAAGGAATGAGCACGTTCCGCATTCGCTTCGACATCCGACAATCGGAAGGAACAATCTGGGTGGACGACGTGACCTTGCGCGAAGCCGTCGCGCTGGATGAGTGGGCCTCATGGCAGGCCACGGGACAAGACGCGCATTCGATGATCGCCGACCCGCTCTTCGCCAATCCCGACAAGGACGACTATCGTCTCCAACGCAACTCGCCCGCATTCAAGCTTGGCTTCAAACCGATTCCCGTTGAAAAGATTGGCCCGTACCGACACGAACTCCGCGCCACCTGGCCGATCAAAGAAGCCGAAGGTGCCCGCGAACATCCACTTGTCAGCGAAGCGCACGAATGACCGGGGAACCCTGCCCCCCTCTCCCTTCGGCAGTTCGGCGCAGGTCTCTGACCGCGCCGCTCTGCCGACCGCATGGTCTTCACGCTGGCATTCTAGCGTGGGAGCCGCCTCAGTGTGGCGACGGGCTTGCGGGGTCGGGGCACTGAGGCCCCTCCCACATTGACGGCCTACGCGGGCAATGTGGAGCAGGTTTGTAACCTGCTGTTCCATGACAAGCAGGCAGGTTGCAAACCTGCCCCACATTCCTGCCGGCGCGGGTCGGGGCGGGTCGGGATCCACCCCTCTCGCCCCGCAGCCGTAAAGATTGCGGCTACTCACGAAACGGCGCGGTCAGAGACCTGCGCCGAACAGAGGGGCGGCGACGGAGCGCCGCCCTCCGGAGGGTTTCGCTCCGTCGAAACCCCTTCCGTGGTTCACGTTCCAACTCTGCCCCTTGCAGTCCGTCACGATTTGTGTTGAACTCCTCTCCCATGAAACAGTCTTTCGTTGCTGCGGTATCACTGCTCGGCATAGTCTGCGCAGCGAGCGCATTGGCTGAAACCTATTACGTGTCCAGCACCGGCAATGACACCCACGATGGCCGCTCACCCCAATCGGCATGGCGCAGTCTCGACAAGGTCAACGCAGCCACACTGCGCCCCGGCGACAAGGTGTTGTTCAAGCGCGGCGATGTTTGGCGCGGACAACTCCGACCACAAAGCGGCCACGACGGTGCGCCGATCTCGTACGGCGCGTATGACGAGGGCGCCCGCGAACATCCCCTCGTGAGTGAAGCGCACGAATGAGACCAGGGGCAGTTGCGGGAGATTGAGCGGACATGGGCGACGCTGGTGGAGAAAGCCAAAGGCCCGGTCTTGGCTGACTTGGATCGGGAGGCAGCCGACGCGAACGCCGTCATTTCCGGTATGAGCGATCCTGTCATCCGCACACGGGCGCAACAAGCCTGAAGGCAACACACGCCTCGAAGGAACAGATTTATTGGCTGGCCAAGCGGTGGGAATTGGGTAAGCTGTGGCGCAATCGCGCACCGATATGATTCCCAAAACACTCGTCATCATTCCGACGTATAACGAAAAGGAAAACATCCGCAACATCGTCCCGTCGGTGTTGGAGCAGTCGCCCCATGTCGAAGTGCTGGTGGTGGATGACGGTTCGCCGGACGGCACGGGCGCGATCGTGAAAGAGATGGCCGCGGGCAATCCGCGCATTCATCTCTTGGAGCGCGCCGGCAAAAAGGGGCTTGGCACGGCGTACATCGCGGGGTTCAAGTGGGGGCTGGCCAACGGGTTCGATTGCTTGATGGAGATGGACGCCGACTTCTCGCATGACCCGAAGGAGATCCCGAATTTCCTGAAAGCCATCGAGACGAACGATCTGGTGCTCGGCTCGCGGTACAAGGACGGCGTGCGCGTGGTGAACTGGCCGTTGCGCCGGTTGTTCCTGAGCAAGGGCGCTTCGTACTACGTGCGGATCATCACGGGGCTGCCGGTGGCGGACCCGACAGGTGGGTTCAAGTGTTTTCGCCGGCGGGTGCTGGAGTCGCTCGACCTCGACGCGGTGCGCAGCAACGGGTACGCCTTCCAAGTCGAGATGACGTACAAGGCGTGGATGAAGGGGTTTCGTGTCGCGGAAATTCCGATCACGTTTGCCGACCGGTTCGCGGGCCGCTCGAAGATGTCGGGGCACATTGTGCGCGAGGCGTTGTGGATGGTCTGGGCATTGGCGCTGGCGAACGGGTTTTGTCGTTGGCCGCGCAAACGAATGGGTGATTGATGAGAATGGTGCCGGCACCAGACGGCAGTTGGGAGATTCCCGACGGCCGGGCGCCAAAAGGGTTCTGGCACAAGCTGGATTGGTGGGCGGCGGGCGCAACGACGCTGAGCGTGTTTCTGGTCTATTTCGTCACGTTGGCGCCGAGTGTGGCGCTGGAAGATTCCGGCGCGCTGGTAACGGCGGCGTGGAGTTTGGGCGTGCCGCGTTCGCCGGGACATCCCCTCTGGACATTGTCGGGCTGGGTGTGGACGCATCTGTTTCCCCTTGGCAACGTCGCGTGGCGGTTGAACCTGTTCTCGGCGGTGTGCGGCGCATTGGCGGCGGGATTGATGGTGTTGTTGGTGTCGCGCAGCGCGCGCGTGTTGACGGCGCGCCTGATCGCGCAGGAGGAATCATTCCAGCACCGGTTGTTGCTGCGCGCGTCGGCGCTCGGCGGCGCGGTGTCCGGTTGTCTGCTGGCATTCAGTCCCACGATGTGGTCGCGGGCGGTCATCGCCGAGGTGTACACGATGGAGGCGTGCATTTTCCTCGCGATTCTGGTGGGGTTGTACCGGTGGAGTTTTGAGCCGGAACGGCGATGGCGATTGTGCGTGGTGGCGTTGTTGTGGGGCGCGGGCGTGGGAGTCCATCAAACGCTGTCGCTCAGTCTGTTTGCGATGGTTTTTTTTGTGTGGCTGGTGGAACGCTCGCTGGGGCGGGATTTGTTGACGCTGCTGCTTGGCGCGCTCGTGTTGGCGGTCGGCGTGTTGGCCGCGCGGCCCGGCAGCGTGTTCCATCAGGGCGCCTTCAGCGCGACGGTAGTAAGCGGCTTGGCGTTGGGGGCGGCAGTCTGGCTTTTTTTCCTGTGCCGCGCAAGGCGTGGACTGATGGGGCAATGGCGCGCGGTCCTGGCAATCATCGGCGCAGCGATGGCAGGTCTGTTGGTCTATCTGTACGTGCCGCTGGCATCGGCGACCAATCCACCGGTGAATCACCTCGCGCAGGTTCAACAACTGCCCATGCAAACCGAGCGGACGCTCTTGCAGTTGTGGGCGCAACTCAACGTCGTGCTCTACAACGTGCAGGCGGAGTTCAACATCGTGTTTGCCGTGCTGGGGCTGGCCGTCTGGTTTTTCTTTCGTGAACTGACACGCTTCAGCCGCGACTGGCTCTGGTTTTTGCTGGTGGCATTCCTGAGTTTCGGCCTGGGAATCGTGTTCCTGTCGAACCCGCCCTATGAAAAACTGTGGACCTTCACCAACCGGGTGTTCTTCCTGCCGGCGTATTGCGTGTATGCGATGTGGATCGGTTACTCGGTGATTTTGTTGCAGGTGTTCGTGCTGCGACGGCGCGTGGACATGCATCCGCTGGCGGAACTGTGGATTGTGCCGGCGTTGCTCTTGCCAGCGGTGTCGCTGTGGCAACACCGCGTCGAGAGCAGCCAGCGCAACCATCATTTCAGCTACGGGTTCGGCTACCGGCTGTTCAAACCCGACGGCGCTTACCCGGAAATGGAACGCAACGCCGTGCTCTTCGGCGGGAGCGACGCAGGACGGTTTGTGCCCGCGTATCTCGTGTTCGTCGAGAGCCGGATGGCGGCGTTGTTCAAGACGCACATCCCGCGCTATCCCGACAGCGTCATCTTTGACCGCCGCGACGTGTACATCCTGGCGCAACACGCATTGACGGAGCCGACGTATCTGCGGAGCCTGCGCCAGCAATACGGCACGCCGCGTCCCACCGGCCGTCGCGCGTCGTGGTATCCGTCCGACGCGCTCTGGCTGCCATCGGACACCGACTGGCACGAGACGCTCCGCCAGTGCATGACCCAGCTCGGCCAATCGCCGCGCGAAACCGCAACGGCACCCAAACGCCTCCGCAACCCGGATCTTCTTCAGGCGCTCGCCGGCTCGCTGAGCCGGAACATCTTCGAGCAAAACCGGTCGCGCCACGCCTTCTACGTCGAGGAAGGCCAGGTATTGCCGTGGATGTATCCGTATCTGGAACCGTGGGGATTGATTTTCCGGCTTCATCCGCAACCGGTCGTGGTGCTCGATCCCGCCACGGTCGGACGCGACCGCCGGTACTGGGATGAATTGACCGTCAAATTGCTGGCGGAACCGGGTTTCCGTCACGACATCGTGGCGCGGGCATTGTATTCCAAGGCGCGCACCGCCATCGGCGGCCTCTACGCGCATCATCGCATGAACGACGACGCCGAATACGCCTATCGCCAGGCGTTGGAACTCTATCCGGACAACACCGATGCCGTGCTGAACCTCGCGCGGTTGTGCGTTCAACTCGACCGTTTCGACGACGCGGAAAAGAGCCTCTCCACCGCGCTCGACCACGACAGTTACAATGCCAGCCTCCGCGACGCCCTGGCGCACACCAAGGAAATCCAGCGCGTGACCGCGCTCATCCGGGAGTTGCAGGCGCAACGCGCCGCGCGGCCGGCGGACATCGTGCTTGGCCTTCAATTGTTCGCCGCCTACGCCCGCCGCCAGCGCGTGGACGACATGGACGGCGTGGTCGAGGAGATGTTGTCGTTGCCGGCAATCACCGCGGGCGACCTCGTGCAAATGGCCGAAGTGTACACCCAGATCAACCGGCTCGACCGCTCCACGCAACTGCTCCGCGTCTGCCTCCAGCGATTCCCCCGGCACGCCGTGGCCTGGTACGAGTTCGCCGCCGCCTCGGCCCAGCACGGGAATTGTTACGACTGCGTCACCGCGCTCAGTCGCGCGCTCGCCCTCGATTCTTCCAGCGGTCGCCTTCGCGACTTGGCGCGGAAGGATCCCCGTCTCCAACGATGCCGCGACGATCCGCAGTTCCAGAAAACGCTCGGCGCGCTCTGACAAGGCGCAGGCTTGACCTCGCCGCAAAGCGCGTGGTAGCGTGCCGCGCCCTCAAAAAGGAATCCATGAACAATCACATTGCCGCTTTCGTATTCGTGTCGCTCGCCGCCGTGTTGCCGGTGAGCGGCCAACAACCGGCCGCCGTCGCGCCCGCGCCTGCCACCAACAGGGACGCCGTCGTGGCCCGCGTCGGCAGCGCCGTCATCCAACGGCGGGAACTCGACATGGCCATGGCCGGTGTGCTGGCCCAGATCAAAAGGCAAAATCAACCCGTTACACCCAGCCAGATTCCACAACTTGAACACGAAGTCCTCAACAGCCTCGTGGACCGCGAAATCGTCCTCCAATCGACCAGGGCCAATCCGCCCGCCGGCCTCGACGAAAAGGTCAAGGAACAGTTGGAGCGCGCCCGCGCCATGGCGGGCGGCGAAGAACCGCTGCTTAAATCGCTGGAGGAAGCCGGCATCTCCCGCGCTGAATTGGAGCGGCGCACCCGCGAGAACGTCATCTGGAGCGAGACGCTCCGCCAGGTCGCCGAGTCCCAAACCAAGGTTACACCGGAAGAGGTGAAAGCCTTTTACGACGCCAACACCAGCCGGATCAAACAACCCGAAATGGTGCGCGCCAGCCACATTCTGGTGCGGGTTGAGCCGGCTGCCAGCGAAGACATCAAGAAAGCCTGTCGCACGAAGATCAATGCCGCGCGCTCATTGGTCATCGGCGGCGAGAAGTTCGACGAGATCGCGCGCAAGGTTTCCGACGACCCGCAAAGCGCCCGCACCGGCGGCGACCTCGGCTTTTTCCAGCGCGGCTCGATGGTGCCGGAATTCGACAAGGCGGCGTTCTCGCTTGCCACCAATCAGGTCAGCGAAGTCATCACCACCCAGTTTGGTTATCATGTCCTGATGGTCACGGACCGAAAACCGGAAAAACAACTCTCCCTTGAGGAAGCCAGTCCCAACCTCGAACGGATGATGCGCCAGCAGAAAAGCGGCGAGGTGATTCGACAGTACATCAAAGGACTTCGCGAGAAGGCAAAGGTCGAAATCCTCCTTCCCCCGTTGCCGGCGCCCGCGGCCAACACGCCGCCGGCCGCCGCGCCGAAATCCTGACGGAGCAGACTGCCGTGCTCGCCAAACGCATCATCCCGTGCCTCGACGTGGATCGCGGTCGCGTGGTCAAAGGAACCCGTTTCCTCGACCTCCGCGACGCCGGCGACCCGGTCGAGTGCGCCAAGGAATACGACCGGCAAGGGGCCGACGAGCTTGTTTTCCTCGACATCACCGCCAGCCACGAGGAACGCGCCACGATGGTGGACGTGGTGGAACGCACGGCCAGCGAATGTTTCATGCCGCTCACCGTCGGCGGCGGCATCCGCACGCCTGACGACATGCGCGTCATGCTCAAGGCCGGCGCGGACAAAACCAGCATCAACACCGCCGCGATCCAGAACCCCGACTTGGTCAAGGCGGGCGCGGAACGATTTGGAAGCCAATGCATCGTTGTGGCAATTGATGCGAAACGGGCTGGCGACAATCGTTGGGAAGTCTTCACCCACGGCGGCCGTCGCCCCGCCGGCCTCGACGCCGTGGAATGGGCGCAACGCGTGCAAACTCTCGGCGCCGGCGAAATCCTGTTGACCAGCATGGACGCCGACGGCACGAAGGCCGGCTACGACATCGCGCTCACGCGCGCGATCAGCGAAGCGGTTCACATCCCCGTCATCGCGAGCGGCGGCGCAGGAACGCTCGAACACATGGCCGACGTTCTTGGCGAAGGCAAAGCCGATGCGGTGCTGGCCGCCAGTATTTTTCACTTCGGCGAATACAAAGTCGCCGATGTTAAACACTTTTTGAAAAAGAAAGGAATCGAAGTGCGATTATGAACATCCCCGACGAACTCAAGTATGACGCCAACGGCCTGATCCCCGCCATTATTCAAGAACAAGGAACTGGACGCGTTCTCATGATGGCATGGATGAACAAGGATTCGCTCGCGGAAACCATCCGGTGCAAGAAGACCTGCTTCTGGAGCCGGTCACGCCAGAAATACTGGGTCAAAGGCGAGAGCAGCGGCCATGTCCAGCACGTGAAGAAAATCTCCTTCGATTGCGACAAGGATTGCCTGTTGATCGAAGTGGAACAAATCGGCGCGGCCTGCCACGAGGGGTACAAGTCCTGTTTCTTCCGCGCCATCGAGGGCGACGAGGTGAAAATCACCGAGCCGCGCCTCGTGGACCCGGAACAGGTGTACAAGAAATAGAACCATGTTCACGCCAACCAAAAACGAGTTTCTGCAACTGGCCCGGCACGGCAATCTCGTGCCGGTCTATCGCGAAATTCTTGCGGATACCGAGACGCCGGTCACCGCCTACCAGAAACTGCGCAAACGCGGCCCCTCGTTCCTCCTTGAATCCGTCGAAGGCGGCACCCACATCGGGCGGTACTCCTTCCTCGGCGCCAACCCGCGCGCCGTCATCCGCGCTGAGGCGAGCGCCGCAGGCGACCCGTTGCGCCTCGTCGAAATCGAGATGGCAAAATACAAACCAGTCGTCGTCCCCGGCCTGCCGCGTTTCGCCGGTGGCGCGGTTGGGTTTATCGGCTACGAATACATCCACGTCATTGAACCGACTGTCCCGCAACCTGCGCGCAACGACCTCGGCACGCCGGTGCTCTGTTTCATGATCACCGATACGCTGTTGATCTTCGACCGCGTCACCCAGACCATCAAGGTCGTCGCCAACGCCCACGTCAACGGTTCACCCGAGGTCGCCTACGCCGAGGCCTGCGCCACGATTGATGAAGCCATCGCCCAGCTTGGCCGTCCGATGCCGGCGCGGCCGGTCGAGTTCCGACGCGATCCGCCTGACCTCGCCGTCACCTCCAATACCACACAGCACCGCCACGCCGAGATGGTCGCGAAAGCGAAGGAATACATCAAAGCCGGCGACATCATCCAGACCGTCCTCGCCCAGCGTTTCCAGATGGCGACGAAAGCCAGCGCACTCGACATCTACCGCGCGCTTCGCTCCGTCAACCCGTCGCCGTACATGTTCCTCCTCGACTTCGAGGACTTCCAACTCGTCGGCGCCTCGCCCGAGATTCACGTCCGCTGCGAGGACGGCGATGTCCAAATCCGTCCCATCGCCGGCACGCGTTGGCGCGGCAAGAGCGTCGAGGAAGACCTTGCGCTCGAAAAGGAACTGCTCGCCGACGAAAAAGAGCGGGCCGAACATCTGATGCTTGTTGACCTCGCACGCAACGATATCGGGCGCGTCTGCGATTTCGGCAGCGTCCGCGTCCCCGAGTTCATGGTGGTCGAGCGTTACAGCCACGTCATGCACATCGTCAGCCAAGTCGAAGGCAAACTCCAGCAGGGACGTTCGCCGTACGACCTCATGCGCGCCACGTTCCCCGCCGGCACCGTCAGCGGCGCGCCGAAAGTCCGCGCGATGCAGATCATCAGCGAACTCGAAGCGACGCAGCGCGGCCCCTACGCCGGCGCCGTCGGCTACTTCAGCTTCGGCGGCAACCTCGACAGTTGCATCACGCTCCGCACCGCGCTTTTGAAGGACGGCATCGCCTACGTCGAAGCCGGTGGCGGCATTGTGGCCGACAGCGTGGCCGAGTATGAGTTTACCGAGACGGTGAACAAATCGAAGGCGATGCGCAAAGCCATTGCGCTGGCCGACAGTTTCGAGTAACTCGGGGGCGGTTTGTAGCCGCGAGCCTGCTCGCGGCGGGAGTTGGAGTCGTTGAGTTTCCGAAGGCCGCGAGCAGGCTCGCGGCTACAAGGGAAGGCCGTCAGCCTCCGTGCGCAGAATGCGTATCCGGTCGCGGAGGGAGGCGGCCTTTTCGAATTGCTCGGCCTCGATGGCCTTGTGCAGTTCGCGCTCCAGCAAATCGAGTTCGCTCAGTGGTTGTGTCCGCTCGATTTGCTTGATGAGGTCCTGCAACGCTTCCTGCGAACGCTGGCGCTCGTACTGAAACGTCTCGCCTTCCTGATCGGGAAGCGCCTCGATCTTCACCACGGCGTCGCGCGCGATCCGCAACGCGGCGTCGTGCCGGCCCGCTTCCCAGTCCACCATGGCGCGCGCGACGGCGTTCATGCGGAGCAGGTACGGACGCCATTGTTCGAGGTGGACGCGGTCCTGTTCGCGCTTGGCGTGGCGATGGACGAAGTCGAACAGCGCGAGGTTGCGGGCGGTGTCGCGGATGACGCGCGGCCAGTTGTGGATCTGGAAGAGGTGGAGGTAGCGGAAGTAGTAGAGGACGCCTTCCTCGAAGAGCTCGCCGCACTCGTTGGCGTTGAGGCCGAAGGAGCCGGCCTTGCCCTGTTTTTCCATGCGGTCGAGCCGCGACCGCTGGAAGTCGAACGCCGATTCGGTGTTGTGTGGGCGCGCGCCGTCGGGCCGGCCTTGCAGTTC
>VHCW01000059.1 GCA_016871575.1 Verrucomicrobiota bacterium | reverse complement strand
GCGGTGCACTGGGTGTTGGACGTGCAAATGAATGAAGACCGCTGTCGGGTGTGTGATCGGACGGCGGCGCAGAACTTGGCAACGTTACGGGTCTTCTGCCTGAACCTGCTGCGTCGGGACAAACAGCGCAAGGTTGGCGTCCGCGCCAAACAAAAAGCCGCCGGCTGGTCGCCGCAATACCTCCTCTCCCTCCTCAAATTCTAAATGCGTTCACCGTGGATGGCGATCGCTCCCGTCAATCCGCTGACCAGCACCGGCGTGTTCGCGGAAGTCGTGCTGTTGTTGCCCAGTTGGCCGCTGCTGTTCAATCCCCACGACCACACCGTGCCGTCGCCCTTCAATCCCAGACTGTGCGCGCCGCCGCCCGCCACGGCCATCACTCCGCTCAAGCCGCTGATCTGAATCGCCTGTACGGTGGAAGTGTTGTTGCCATTACCGAGTTGACCGTTGGTTCCCAAACCCCACGCCCACACCGTTCCATCCGCCCGAACCGCCAGACTGTGAAAATCGCCCGCGGCCACAGACACGATGTTGGTAACGATGTTGACCCGGTCCGGCCGGTTTGTTGAAAGGGTATTCCCGCGACCCAACTGACCGCTGGTGCCGAGGCCCCACGACCAAACGCTTCCGTCTGCTCGCAACGCCAGACTATGCGCGTTGCCGCCTGCCACGACAACTGTGTTGCTGATGACAAGCGCGCGCACAGGAACGTTTGTGGAAAGATTGCTTCCCTGACCCAATTGACCGCTGGTGCCAAGGCCCCATGTCCAAACCGTGCCGTCTCCCCTGACCGCCAAACAATGATTGCTCCCGGCAGCTACCGCCAGCATGTTGGTCAACGCAGTGACCCGGACGGGAATTGACGAGTCGGTATTGGCGCCGCCATCGCCCAACTGACCGTTGGCATCCGATCCCCACGTCCAAACACTGCCATCGGTCCGCAATGCCACAGTGTGCGCGAAACCCGCTGCCACTCCCAGGCAACTCATCAGGGGCACTTCGTTGAAATTGTTTGCCAACACCACATGCGGCAGGCTCAGGTTGTTGTTGTTGCCACGTCCCAACTGCCCGTTCGCATTCCATCCGCTCGCCCAGGCAGTCCCATCGAATTTCACCTGCAACGAATGGAAACCGCCTGCGGCCAAGCTCCCCATTTTCAACCCGCTCCCGGCAGTGGTAATCCACGACATGGCTTGTGAACTGTATTCGCCCGTCGAGCCATCGGTGCCCTTGGTTCGTTCCGCGACTTCCGTGTCCTCGGTGTACACCTGATTGGCGGAATTGGTTTTCGTGCTCGGATCCGAGACTGTCCCCTTGACCGCCGCCGAAGGCCGGCTCACGGCTTTGCGGTTGTGGGTGAAACGAGGGCTTTTCGCTTGCTCAGCGTTATTGGTCGTGACGGTGGAGGGCTTGGATTTTGACCAGAACGACCAGGTTTTTTGCGCTCCCTGTGCGGAGTCCCAGACGGAAAACACAATGGCCACGACTCCGAGAGCGACCCAAACTATTCGTGAATGCAGCTTCTTCATTGATAAACCTCTTTTCAACATCAGCAGGCTTCCTGCAAGAAGAATTTCGGGAAACAAAGCCGTCTTTTGAGCAAAAACGCCCTGTTTTATGGGTCAAAACCAGTGGCCGCCCTGTCTTGCGGCAGTGCGGATTCGTCCACCAACAACCGCCACGGCGCGCGAATGCGCCACTGTTGCGCGACCGGGTCCCATTTCCCAACCACACGGCCCGCCACGATCACCACCAACTCAACGCCTCGTGACCGCTGATATTTCACCACGTGCGATGGGAAACGGCTTCCCAAGCACCGCCGAAACAGTCCGCCGCTCGACAGCGACCGATAAACCGGGTGGAAGAAGCGGGAGAACTGAAGGCGCGCCCATTTTCTTGTCCTGTTCCACTGGCGGACGGCTGATGCCTGCGCTTGTCCGTGCCACCCCGTGGCCAATGGCCGGGACTGACTCCCGGTGCCGATGGAGACGACGCGCCCTTGAATCTGCTCCGGTGACAGCGTCCACGGGTCATCTTCGTTGTTGTTGTCCCCGCGCGTCCGGATACCGGTCCGGTCAACCCGCACCACGCGATGCACGACGTTCTGTTTTCCGTCGGGATGCGCAAACACCACCACGTCGCCAACGCAGATCGGATGCGTGCCGTACGGCACCACGTTCAACCCGTCGCCGACCGACAGCGTCGGGTTCATGCTCGGCCCGACATAATGAATCAGTTTATCGGCCATTCGATGGCACCAAACGGCTCGCAGGGAACAATCCTTGTTCCTCCGCTTCCGCGCAAAACCAGAAGGGCGCAGACAGATTTCGCGTCCGGTAGTAATTCTGCGCAATGCAACTGCCAAGGCACATCGCCCGATGCACGCACCGGCTGCAGACGCCTTCCAACCGCGCCGGCAAGCCGTCTCGAATCTCCTTCAACACCGGGCTGTCACGCCACACCGTCTCCAACCGGTCCTTTGCTGCGTGGCCGAATACCAACTCCGGCACGCTTTCGCCGATGCCGCACAACGCATACGAACCGTTGGCCAGCACGCCGAGGATTCCAAAAATCCCGCATTGCCCGCAACCGTCGCTCGCCGAGAAAAACAAACGGCTCAACGGCCGGAACGCCGGTGGATGGCTGTAAAAAAGCGGAATGCCGGCGCGCGGCGCGAGATCGGTTTCCACCCACCGACCCAGCTCAATCAGTTCCGCGACACTCAGCGTCTCGCCGGCGGCGCGCAGTTGTTCGCCGCGTTCCGTCGGCTGCACCAGATTGAACTTCACCGACCCGGCCCCGAGCGATTCCGCCAGACGGACCATTGCTTCCACCTGGTCACGGTTGTGGCGCATGAGCGACATGATGATCTGCGGTTTCATCCCGGCGGCGGCCAAGTTGCGGATTCCGTCCACGGCTTGATCAAAACTTCCCTTGACGCCGCGCACCCATTCATTCGTGGCCGCGTCCGCGCCATCGAGGCTGACGGAGATGAAAGCGTTCTTGCCCCGCTTGATTTCCGCAGCCAATTCGGGAGTGCAAAGGACGCCGTTGGACTCGATGATCAAGTCGAGTTGTTCCGCGCGGATAAACCCCAGCAAATCCAGAATGCGCGGATGCAACAGCGGCTCGCCGCCGGTCAGCTTGACTTTGTTCAGGCCGATCGGTTTCGCCTGGCGGATGATGTCGCAAAACAAGTCGAAGTCCAGCGACGGATATTTTTTTTCGCCGGCCTGAAACTTCGGCGCGATCCAGCAATGCCGGCACGCGAGGTTGCAGCCCTCGGTCAGGTAACAATAGAGCGTCGTCAGGTTCACCGTTCTGACGGCAGGCGTCCGCCGTCCTCCAAAAACCGTTTCAGGCAGGCATCCGGGCTTGGGTTGGCATCGTCGCCGGTCAACGTGTACGCCAATGCCGGGCAGTTGCCCCGGCACCACGCGACGTACTCGCACCCCCGGCAATACGCGAACTCCGTCAACGGAATCGCTTGCCGGTCGCGCAGCCGTTGCAATTCGGGATGATGTTGCCAGACATCGCGCAAGCTGTCGCGATTGATCCGTCCCAGCTCGATGTGCGGCAACTGGCCGCACGGCGTCATCACGCCGTCAGCGCGCACGGCCATCTTGTTGAACACGCCGCCGCACGATGCGAGGCAGCCTTGTCCTGATGTTGCCGGCGCGTTGGTCTGGCGGGCGCGTTCCATCTCCAGCCACATCCGCGCCTCGGCCAACGGCCCCGCCGTCGCCTGGATGCGGCCGGGATATTTCCGGTCAAGCTCCAACAGCGTCTCCATCGCCAGCGAGCGTTCGGCGGCGTTCAGTTGGAGGTCGTTCGCGTTCAACCGGCACAAGCCAAGATAGCTGGCGGCGTTCGTGCCGAACGACGGCAGTTCGTACTCTTCCAGCAGCAACCGCGCAATCTTGGCGAGATGATGGACATTGTGCTTGTGGATCGTCACGCGCACGAGCGCGGGAAGCCCGTTTCGCTGCAACGCTTTCAATCCCGCGATGGCCCGGTCAAAACTGCCCCGGCCGCGCGCGGCGTCGTGCACCGCCGGTGCCTCGCCGTCAATGGAGACCTGCACGCCCTGGCAACGCCCCGTGTTACGCAAAAACGCGGCCAGTTCGTCGGTAATCAGCGTCCCGTTGCTGAGAAAACTGAACCGCATCCGGTTCGCCACGATCCCGGCAACAAGCTCGCGCAGGTCTTCGCGCAGGAACGGTTCGCCGCCAGCCAAGGTGACATCAAGCACGGCGCACTCTTTCAGTTCGGCGAAGAACTGGAGCCATTCCGCTGTCGGCAAATCGCGGTCCACGTCGTCAGCGCTGCCGAAGTGGTAACAATAACTGCAACGCAGGTTGCAGCGGTTGGTGATCGCCAGTTCCAGCGATCGCGGCGTGGACATCACTTTCATTGCACTTCGAAACCGATCAATCCCTTGCCGGCCAGTTCCTCGGAAAACTCTTGCACATTCTGTTCCGCCTCCGCCGGCGCGTCCTCGCAGGCGGCGCGCAATTCCGCCGTGATCTCGGCAAGCGTGTGCCGGCCATCGAACCGTTTCCAGCAAAACACGCCGGTCGGGTTCACCGCGTACCCTTCGCCGGTGTCGGGATCGAACAACACGGCGCAGTCATCGAACTCCTCGCGGAGAACGACGGAAGGATTGGCGATTGGTTTGGCGTTGGTGTCCATGATTACGGCATCCTTTCAAGTTCAAGGCGGAATTGTTCCAGTTCCAAGCCGGCCTTGCGGCACTGTGCCCGGATGATTTCCAATTGCTCCGGCGGCAGATGTTGTTCGCTAATGAGAATCTTCACGGCTTTCTGGTTGCGCGCCGCAGCGGGCAACATCTCCAGCGTGCCAAGAATCGGGATGCCGTGGATGGTTTTGCCGCGCTGCTCGGAGCCGTCGTGAATGAACCCGACCGGCGCCATTGTACCCCCGTTCAACAGGTGGTGGACCAGCATGTCGGCACAATAACCGGTGCCGTAAATGAGGACGCGCTCCTTGTCGGTGGTGTCCGTCTGCGCGTAGTGTTCCAGCAGGCGCAGCGACATCCGCATTCCCAGCAGCAGCGTCACGGTGAAAAAGAAATCCAGCAACAACACCGCCACCGAGCCGCCTTGCGCTTTCAACAACACCAGCGCCACGGCGCTTGCGGCGCAGCCAAACAAAATGGCGCGCACGCCGCCCAACAAGTCGGCCATGCCGGCGTATTGCCAGCGGACCTGATACAGCCCGCTCAGCCGCAACACCAGCAGCTTGATCAACACCGCCACCGGCAGGATGTCGCGCAGCCCCTCCTTCATCTCCGGCGACAGGTACACGCCGTGAATCGCAATCCAAGCCAGGTACGACGCGCCCGCCAGCAGCGCGAGGTCAATCGGCACCTGAAAAAATCCGTAGCCCAACACCGGCTGGCGGGTCAGCGCCAGCAACGCGCCGCTGCGCAACGGTTCCAGTTCCCGGTACCGCAGCCAGCGCACGGCATAGATCGTGGCCACGCCAACCCCGATGAACACCAACCCCAACGGCAGATCGCGCCGGGCCACCACGAACAGCGTTGCCGCCGCCGCCAGCAGGCTCACGCCGTACAACATCAGCACCGCTTGACGGTGACTCAGCCCGAACCGCAACAAGCGATGATGAATGTGATCGCCGTCAGCCTCAAACACCTGCACCCCCTTCAACGCGCGCCGCAACGTCGTCAACAGCGTGTCCATCAACGGCAGGCCAAACGCCAGAAACGGCACCAGCACCGACAACGATGCCGTGGACTTGTGCGCCGCCGTGATGCTCAGCACCGCCAGCGTGAACCCAATAAACTGGCTCCCCGTGTCACCCATGAAGATCCGGGCGGGATGAAAATTATGACGCAGGAAACCGATCATGCTCCCCGCCAGCAGGGCGCACACGAGCACCAGCCCGCTGTCGCCCCGCAACAACGCCACCGCGCCGAGCGTGAGCGTCGAGATGGCGCCGACGCCGCACGACAAGCCGTCGAGGCCGTCAATCAGGTTGAACGCGTTGGTCAGCGCCAGCATCCAGAGCACGCTGATCGGAATCGCCCAGACGCCGAGATGGACCGTCGTGCCCCACGGCGACTCGAACATCCCGATGACCACCCCCACGCGCACCGCCAGCAACGCCGCCAATACTTGCGCCAGCAGTTTCGTCATCGGACGCAACGGACGGATGTCATCGAGCACGCCGACAATCACAATGACCAGCACCGCCGGCAGCAGGCGCGCCAACCAAGTGACGGCGAAGTCGCCAAGGTAATACACCAGTTCCGGCAACGGCCCGAACCCAAGCAACAATCCGGCCTGAAAAGACACGATGATGGCCAGCCCGCCCAGACGCGGCACGGGCGCGGCATGGACTTTGCGGTCGCCCGGCATGTCCACCGCCTTCAGGCGAAGCGCCAGCCGCCGCACCAGCGGCGTCAGCGCCAGCGAGAGCAGAAATCCGACAAGGAAAACGAGAAGATAATTAGTCACGTCGCAAATGTGGGGCAGGTTTGCAACCTGCCCGATCCTCATGAATGGCAGGTTGCAAACCTGCCCCACTCTCGAACCAGGCGATGGTGCGCCGCAGCCCTTCCTCGAACGGCGTCGCCGCGCGGAACCCAAACTCGTTCAGCGCCCGCGTCACGTCAAGGCACCGGCGCGGCTGGCCGTCGGGCTTGGTTGCGTCCCAGACAATCTCGCCGGTGAACCCGGTGAACTTGGCGATCAACGTCACCAGGTCGCGGATGGAAATCTCCATCCCGCTGCCGAGATTGACCGGGGCGGGCTTGTTGTAATGTTCCGCCGCCAGCAAAATCCCCTCGGCGGCGTCCGTGACGTACAGAAACTCGCGCGTCGCCGCGCCGCTGCCCCAGCAGACGATCTTCTTGTCGCCGCGGTCGCGGGCCTCAATGCACTTGCGGATGAGCGCGGGGATCACGTGGGAAGATTGCGGATCGAAGTTGTCGCGCGGCCCGTACAGATTTACCGGCAACAAATAGATGGCGTTCAACCCGTACTCCTGCCGGTAGGCTTGGCACTGAACCAGCAAGGCTTTCTTCGCGATGCCGTACGGCGCGTTTGTCTCTTCGGGATAGCCGTTCCAAAGGTCGTCCTCGCGGAACGGCACCGGCGTCAGCTTCGGATACGCGCAGATGGTGCCGAGCACAACCAGCTTGGGGAGTTGAAACTGACGGGCCTGCTCAATCAGTTCGATGCCCATGATGGCGTTGTCATAAAAGAACAGGCCGGGATGTTCGCGATTGGCGCCGATGCCGCCGACGCGCGCGGCGAGATGAATCACCAGCGTCGGGCGCGTTTGCTCGAAAAGACGGGCAATCACGGCGCGCTCCCGCAAGTCCCATTCTTCCACGCGCGGCACGAAGACATCCGCACAGCCGCGTCGCTTCAGCGCCTCGACCACGAACGACCCGAGAAACCCTGCGCCGCCGGTCACAACGACACGTTGTTGGGGCCAGAAGCTCATGCCTTCAACGCTTTCACATCCGCTTCGACCATCAGCCGCACGAGTTCCTTGAAACGGACGCGCGGTTCCCATCCGAGAATCCGTTTTGCCTTCGAGGCATCACCGACGAGCACGTCCACTTCCGCCGGGCGTTCGTAACGCGGGTCGTGCGCGACGTATTCTTTCCAGTCCAGCCCGACACAGGCAAACGCTTCCTCGCAAAACTCGCGCACCGAGTGGGTTTCGCCGGTGGCAATGACGAAGTCGTCGGGCTGGTCCTGCTGGAGGATGCGCCACATCGCCTCGACGTATTCCGGCGCGTAACCCCAGTCGCGCCGGGCATCGAGGTTGCCGAGATAGAGTTTGTCCTGCAACCCGGCCTTGATGCGGGCGACGGCGCGCGTGATTTTGCGGGTGACAAACGTCTCGCCGCGCCGGGGCGATTCGTGGTTGAAGAGGATGCCGTTGGCGGCGAACAGGCCGTAGCTCTCGCGGTAGTTGATCGTGGCCCAGTAGGCGAACACCTTCGAGACAGCATACGGGCTGCGCGGATGAAACGGCGTCGTCTCGCGTTGCGGCACCTCGGCGACCTTGCCGAACATTTCGCTGGAGGATGCCTGATAGAACCGGGGTTTCACGCCCGTTTCGCGAATCGCTTCGAGGATGCGGATCGCCCCGACCGCTGTGATGTCGGCGGTGTATTCCGGGATGTCGAAACTGACGCGGACATGAGTCTGCGCGCCAAGATGATAAATCTCGTCGGGCTTCAACTCGTAGAGCAGTTTGACGAGGTTCACCGAGTCGCTCAAATCGCCGTAGTGCAGGAAAAAACGGACGCCCTGCACATGCGGGTCCTGATAGATGGGATCGAGGCGTTCCGTGTTGAACGTGCTCGCCCGGCGGATGATGCCGTGGACCTCGTAGCCTTTTTGCAGCAATAGCTCCGCCAAGTACGAGCCGTCCTGGCCCGTGATGCCGGTGATCAATGCTCGTTTCATCTTCTGAACGCCTCTTGTAACAAGTGCATGGCGACAATGCTAACACACCGCACGTTCCGGCGAAAGGTTCGGCCTCCACCGGTGAACATCCGAAACGCCCATTCCATCCCGATCCGCCGCACCCACGCCGGCGCCCACGGACGCGCTCCCGAATGAAAATCAAACGCCGCCCCCACCGGCAACAGCACCGGCACATCGAGTTTGCCGCAGTGTTGCGCCGCCCAGAGTTCCTGGCGCGGACTGCCCAGCGCGATCCACATCAGGTCCGCGCCGCGCACCCGCCGCGCCACATCGGCCTCTTCCTCCGGCGTCAGGTCGCGGAACGGCGGACAAAACGTTCCCGCCACTTTCAAGCCCGGATACCGGCGCTCCAGTTCCGCCGCGAGCCGGTCCGCCACGCCGGGCGCGCCGCCGTAAAAGAAATGACGCCAGCCCCGGCTGACGCCGTGCTCGCATGCCCACAACAGAAAACTTGGTCCCGGCACACGCTCCGGCAAGCGATGCCCGCGCAACCGCGCCAGCATCATCAACGCGATGCCGTCAGGAAATGTCGCGGTCGAACCATTCACCGCCTGCGCCACCGATGGATCGCGCAAGACATTCGAGAGCAGACTCGCTTCACAAAAACAAAAGTAATGACGTCCGCCGTCCCGCACTGCCGACTCCAGTCGCTCCAGCGCTTCCTGCCGGGTCGCGGCAGTGACTCGAACAACGCCAAGATCAACAGCGTTCATACAATTCCATCAACCTGGCATACACCACGTCCGGATGATACTCGCGCAACGCCTTGGCCCGGCCCGATACTCCAGCACTCCAAGACTCCTGAATTCGTGCCGCCAATTCCTCCGCGTTACCCGGCTCGTAAAACAATCCCTCCACGATTTCCGGCAGTCCGCCGACGCGGGCGCAGACAATCGGAATCCCTTGCGCCATTGCTTCCAGCAGCGTGACGGGAAAATTCTCATAACAGCGCGTGGCGAACACCAGCACGCGCATCCGCCGGTAGAAGTCGCGCAACACGTCCTGTTCGAGGTGTCCGACGAATTCGACGTTGGGCGTCGTGTTCCGGATTTGTTCCGGCATCCGCCAGTACGACCCGGCGATCTTGAATGGAATCTCCGGCAACCGGCGCGCCGCTTCGAGCAGCGCCGGCACGTCCTTCTCCGGACTGATGCGCCCGACGTAGCCAACGAAGTCGCCGCCGTCGTGCGGCGGCGCGTCGAGCCACGCGGACGGAATGGCGTTCGGAATCACGGCCATCTTCTCCAACGGGAACCCTTCGCGGACGAACAGGTCGCGCTGAAACGCCGTGAGGCAAATGAACCGGCGGACGTTGTCGAGCAGCCCGCTGCGCCGGGCGAACGCGGTGCGCAGGGCGTAGCCGAGGCTCTTCGGGAAATTGTGTTCGCAGTTGTGGAGCACACACCGGTGCTCGTGGCCACCGAGGCAGTCGTGCAAATACTGGCCGTAGCCGATGCCGATGGACGTTTTCGAGCTGAGACGGTATTCCAAGTCAATATTCGTGATGTTGTCGCGGGAACGCAGCCGGGCGCCAATCTGTGTGTTCGGTCCCTCGACGTCCTGAAAACGATGCGCCAACCCGATGGTCAAACGGTTCAGTTCAAAGTGGCTGTTGAACTTCACAAACTGGTTGTCCGCGTCCTGGCTGGTCAGCCGCAGGAACCGCTCGAAGGACGCCGTATAGTCCAGCGCGAGAAAATTGCGTTCACTTTGCCCATAGACCAACTGCAAGCCGGGACTGGTGACGAACGAGAAATCAGCCTGCCGGTTGTCGCGTTTCAGGAAGACATTGTCATCGTACGAACTGATGAAGTCCAAGTGCGGATGCAGGTCCACCGGCCCGACATGCAGCTTGGCCCGGTCGAATTCATCCTGCGCCCGCCCGGTCAGCGACGACAACAACAGCAAGCAACCAAACACCGCCGTCGTCAAGCCGGCGGATTTCCAAGTCCTCCTGTATGTGATGAGATTCATATCTTCTCCAAGTATCGCCAAACCGCGCGAAGATATACGGTTTTACGGAAAGACTGTCTATACGGTTTTACGGAAAGACTGTCAAATCTTACTTATAACCCGTTGAATAACCCCGCCTCAAGGCGTATAAAGGCGCGGAATCACCATGACTCCCGCGATGACAAACAACGGTAACAGCCAGACATTTCGGTTTGTTCAATGAACCTCCTCCACTGTGCTTCCGCTGGCATGCTGGTCTTCACGACCGCCGCCCTCGCCGGGCCGTCCCACTTCGCCATCAAGGTCGTGGACGACCAGACCGGACGCGGCGTCCCGCTGGCTGAACTCAAGACGGTCAATCAGTTGTTGTTTGTCACCGACAGCAACGGCCTCATCGCTTTCGAAGAACCGGGCTTGATGAACCAGGAGGTGTTCTTCCACGTCCGCAGCCACGGCTACCAGCACCCGAAGGACGGTTTCGGCAACACCGGCGCGCGGCTCCGCGTCAAGCCGGGCGGCAGCGCCGAGATCAAGCTCAAGCGCCTCAACATCGGCGAGCGCCTCTACCGCGTCACCGGCGAAGGCATTTACCGCGATACCGTCCTGCTCGGCTTGAAACCGCCCTTGCGCGAGCCGCTTCTCAACGGGCAGGTGCTCGGTCAGGATTCCGTGCAAGTCGCCCCGTATCGCGGCAAGCTGTGCTGGTTCTGGGGCGACACCAACCGCCCAAAGTATCCCCTCGGCCAGTTCCAAACTTCCGGCGCGACCTCCGAATTGCCGGGACTGGATCCGGGCGTCGGCGTGGACCTGACATATTTCGTGGACGCAGACGGTTTCAGCAAGAGAATGGTTCCGCTCAAAGAGCCGGGGATGGTCTGGATTGACGGCTTGCTGACGGCGCCTGACGAATCGGGACGGGAACGGCTCGTGGCGCATTATGCGCGCATGAAAAACCTCGGCACAATGCTCGAACACGGCCTCATCATCTTCAACGATGAGACCCGGCAATTCGACCGGTTCGTCCAGTTCGACCTGACAGACAAACGCCGTTGTCCGCGCGGCCACGCGGTCCGGGTCAACGGCCATTTCTATTTTGCCGCGCCGTTTGCCACAGTGCGCGTCAAGGCCGCGCTTGCCGACCTCAAGGATCAGGCACGCTACGAGGAATTGCCCGCGCCCGCGCCGCCGAAGGATGTTGACACCAAGAAGACAGTCAAGCTCCACAACGGCTCGATCAACTGGAACGCCTACCGGAAGAAATGGATTCTCATCGCCGTCCAACAGGGTGGCGCGCCGTCGTTCCTTGGCGAAGTCTGGTACTCCGAAGCGAACGATGTCACCGGCCCGTGGCCGTGGGCAAAGAAGATTGTCACCCATGACCGCTACAGTTTCTACAACCCGGCGCATCACGCCTTTTTCGATCAAGACGGCGGCCGCATCATTTACTTCGAGGGCACCTATGCCGAGACATTCTCTGGAAACCCCGTGCCGACGCCCCGCTACGACTACAACCAGATCATGTACCGCCTCGATCTTTCAGATGTCCGCCTGCGTTTCCCGCAGCCATAGAGACGTGAAGATTTCCGTGCGATATGGTTGCCACCGGCAACGATGTTGTGTATATCGAAGGCCACAATTCTTTAGGAGAACCACACCATGAGCACTGAACAAGTCAAAGCCAGCCGTTTTTTTGCGCACGGCCACTATCGCTGGATCATCTGCACGCTGTTGTTTTTCGCGACGACCATCAATTACATGGATCGCCAGGTCATCGGCATCCTCGCGCCGTTGCTCGGCAAGGAGATCGGTTGGAATGAACAGCAGTACGCCAACATCGTCTTCAGTTTCCAGTTCGCCTACGCCATTGGCATGTTGCTGTCGGGGCCGCTCATTGACAAGCTCGGCACGCGGTATGGTTATGCGCTCATGTTGTTCGTCTGGAGTCTGGCGGGCGCGTGGCACGGCATGATGCGGTCGGTCATGGGATTCATCGCCGCGCGGTTCGCGCTCGGCCTCGGCGAAGCCGGCAATTTCCCCGCCGCCATCAAGACCGTCGCCGAATGGTTCCCCCGCAAGGAACGCGCCTTTGCCACCGGACTGCTCAACGCGGGCACCAACGTCGGCGCCATCATCACCCCGCTGATCGTTCCGTGGATCACGCTGCACCTCGGCTGGGAATGGGCGTTCTATCTCATCGGGTTTGTCGGCTTGATCTGGCTGGCGTTCTGGATGCCGATGTACCACCGCCCGCAGGAACACCCCAAACTCACCAAGGTCGAACTTGACCACATCATGAGCGACCCCCCCGAAACCAGCACCAAGATTCCGTGGCTGCAACTCCTGCCGCACCGCCAGACCTGGGCGTTTGTCGTCGGCAAGTTCCTGCCCGACGCCGTCTGGTGGTTCTACCTCTACTGGGCGCCCAAGTTCCTCTACAACAACTTCGGCGTGGACCTCAAACACGTCGGCCTGCCGCTTGTCATCATCTATCTTGTGGCCGACGTCGGCAGCGTTGGCGGCGGCTGGATGTCCTCGTACATGATCAAACGCGGCTGGAGCGTCAACGCCGCCCGCAAACTCACCATGCTCCTCTGCGCCCTCTGCATCGTGCCGGTCACCTTCGCCCCCATGGCCACCAACCTCTGGGTCGCCGTCGGACTCATCGGCATCGCCGCCGCCGCCCACCAGGGCTGGTCCGCCAACATCTTCACCTTCGCCTCCGACATGTTCCCCCGTCGCGCCGTCGCCTCCGTCGTCGGCATCGGCGGCTTTGCCGGGGCGGTTGGCGGCATGATCCTCTCCCAAGTCATCGGCCACGTCCTCCAAGCCACGGGCGGCAACTACGTCCCGATCTTCATCATCGCCGCCGGCATCTACCTCAGCGCCATTCTGATCATTCACCTCTTGGCGCCGAAGATGAAACCTGCCGACCTCGGCGAACACACCGCTCCTGTCAGCTAAACATCGCAAACAAGATCGTATTCATGACGGCCACTACACCGTGCAGCGGTGTAGTGGCCGCTGTCCCAGCGGCTGTGTCATTGGGAATTGCATCCGTCTTGTCTTTCGCTACACTGACGGCCGGTTATGAAACACATATTGTTCCTACTGTTGTCTGCATTCACCTCCGCGCTCGCTGCGAACCGCCCCAACATCCTGTTCATCTATTCCGATGACCAATCGTATCGGACGGTGAGTTGCTATGAAGGAGCGCATCCGTGGCTGAAGACGCCGAACATTGACCGCCTCGCGCAACGCGGTGTCCGTTTCACGCATTCCTACATCGGCACGTGGTGCATGCCGTCGCGCGCCACGATGTTGACGGGCCTGCATCCGTACGGCGTCCAGACGATGCGAATGGAAGGCAACTATCCCGGCAGCGCCTACGATCCAGCGCGCTGCCGGTTCTGGCCGGCGGTGTTCCGCCAGAACGGCTACTACACCGGTCAAATCGGCAAATGGCACACCGGCACCGACACCGGCTTCGGGCGCGACTGGGATTATCAAGCGGTCTGGAATCGTCCCGGCTTCCCCGACAACGCCGGCAGTTACTACGACAACCAGATGATCAGTTTCAACGGCGCCGCAGCCAAGCTGGTGAAAGGTTATTCGACTGACAACTACACTCAATGGGCCATCGAGTTCATTCGCGGCCAACATCGCGCCCCGGACAAACCGTGGTATCTCTGGCTCTGTTACGGCGCCGTGCACGGCCCGTACACGCCCGCCGAGCGCCACAAACAGGATTACCCCGGCGCCAAAGTCCCCACGCCCGCCGACATCTATCCACCGCGCCCCGGCAAACCGGATTGGATGCAAAAGATCGAGACGTGGGTTCCCGGTAAATCCGGCGAGCCGGTCCTCAAGGGCGGCAAGAAGAAATCCGTCGAGACCCAAAAGACACTCAGCGATTGGGTCCGCCAATACAACCAAACCGTGCGCGCTCTCGATGAAGGCATCGGCCAGGTACTCGCCGCACTCGAAGAAACCGGCCAGTTGAAGAACACGCTCGTTGTTTATACCGCCGACCAAGGATTCGCATGGGGCTACCACGGGTTCCGTCACAAACTCGCGCCGTATGATGAGAACATGCGCGCTCCGTTGATCATCAGCATGCCCGGCACGTTACCCGAAGGGAAAGTCTGCCGCTCGCCCGTGGGCGGCGCTGATCTCGTACCGACGTTTTTCCGTTTCGCAAACCTGGAACTGCCGTGGCCGATGCACGGTCACGACCTGACACCGTTGCTGAAAAAACCTTCCGCGAAGTGGCCGCACCCGACGCTGCTCATCAATACCAGCGATCAGTACGGCGCCGATACCGACCGCATCCCGACCGGTAAAAAGGCTTTCCACGGCGATGTTCCCTGGTGGGTGTTCCTCGTGCGTGGCAACCACAAATACATCCGCTCGCTCATCGAGGGCGAACCGGAAGAACTCTACGACCTCAAGTCCGACCCCGATGAACTGCAGAATCTCGCGCCCGATCCGAAATTCGCCGACACGCTCAAACAATTCCGCGCCGCCACGATTGCCGAACTGAAACGCACCAACGCCGGCATGGCAGACCATCTGCCGCCCGTCCGAACCAAACCATGAAAACCAAATTCCATCTCCTGATGCTTGCTGTGGCGGTCAGCCTCAGCGCAGTGGCTGCTGAGAAGCCACGCAATATCGTCTTCATCCTCAGCGACGATCATCGCTGGGACTGGCTCGGCTTCATGCCGGAAGCGCCGAAATTCCTGGAGACGCCGAACCTCGACCGGATCGCGAAGGAGGGCGCACACCTGCGGAACGCGTTCGTGAGCACGTCGCTCTGCTCGCCCAGCCGCGCCTCAATCCTGACCGGCCAGTACATGCACCACCACCGCGTCGTTGACAACCAGCGTCCCGAACCGCCGGACATTCGTTTCTTCCCGGAGTATCTGCGCGCGGCAGGTTATCAGACGGCGTTCTTCGGCAAATGGCACATGGGCCACGACAGCGATGAGCCGCGCAAAGGCTTCGACCACTGGGCGGGTTTTCGCGGTCAGGGCGACTACTTTGACCAGCTCGTGAACATCAACGGCCAACGCCAGCAGTTCAAAGGCTACAACACCGACATCATGACCGATCTCGCGCTGGAGTGGCTGCGCCAGCCGCGGACCAAACCGTTCTTCGTCTATCTCTCGTTCAAGGCGCCGCATTACCCCTTCGATCCGGCGCCGCGCCACCGGGGCCGGTACGACAAAGCGCCGGTGCGTTATCCGCCCACAATGGCCAACACCGAGGAGAATTACGCAACACAGCCGCGTTGGGTCCGCGAACGCCGCTACGGCATCCACGGCGTGGACCACATGGAGACGGGACGGTTCGACAACGATCCCGTGCCGTCGTTCGAGGACTTGTTCCGCCGCTACAGCGAGGCGGTCCACACGATTGATGAGAACGTCGGCCGGGTGCTGAAACATCTCGACGACGCCGGGCTGCGCGACTCGACGCTGGTGGTCTATATGGGCGACAACGGTTTCGCGCTCGGCGAGCACGGTTTTTACGACAAACGCGACGCATTCGAGACGAGCATCCGCGTGCCGTTGCTGGCCCGCGCGCCAGGACGCATCAAGCCGGGCATCGCCTTGAAACAGATGGTGCAGAACATTGACATCGGGCCGACGTTGCTCGAAGCCGCCGGCGTCAAGCAGCCCGCGAATACCCCGCGAATGGACGGACGATCCTTCTGGCCGTTGTTGCAGGGCCGCAACGTGCCGTGGCGCGACCACATCCTGTACGAGTATCAGTGGGAGTGGAACTTCCCCGCGACGCCGACGTTGTTCGCCATCCGGACCGACCGCTGGAAATACATTTACTATCATGGCCTCTGGGACAAGGACAGTTTCCACGATCTCCAGACCGACCCGCACGAGCGGCACAATCTCATTGATGTGCCGTCGTACAAGGAGCAGATCGCGAAGCTGAAGAAGCAACTCTTCGACGAGTTGGAAAAATCCGGCGCGCTCCAGATGCCGGTGCAGCGCCCCGAAGGCGAACCCTTGCACGACCGCAAACGGCCGCGTTGACTCCCGTCGGCAACAACATGCCTGGACCTGCATGAACTTTCCCACCATTGCCAAAAGAGTGATATAGGTATTTCACTCTTTTGGCTCAACTCCGGAGGAACCACAATGCGAACCACAGCCATCGCCGAAGAAATACTGATGATGTTGTTGTGGGCGGGCGACAAGCTGTCGCGGCCCACGTTGGCCAATCTGACCGAGCCCTTTGAGGCCTGGGAACAGCGCAACTCCCTGCCGCGGCAGATTCACCGGATGGAACAACGCCAACTGCTCGCCCGCGAGCGGCGCGGCGACCACTGGGTGTGCCGGTTGACGGACATGGGACGGCTGGCGGCGTTGGGCGGACGCAATGCGCCGGCGCGCTGGGCGCGGCGTTGGGACGGGCGCTGGCGGCAACTGTTGTTCGATCTGCCGGTGGGCAACAAGGTCGCCCGTCTCCGTTTGTGGCGGTGGCTGCGGGACAATGGTTTTGGCTATTTGCAGCAGAGCGTGTGGATTCATCCCGATCCCGTGGCGGAGGTGACGGAGGCGTTGCGCGGGTTTCGTGACGATGTCGAGTCCCTTGTGCTCATGGAGGCGACCTGCTGTGCCGGATATTCCAATGACGCCGTGGTCAACGGCGCGTGGGACTTCACGGAGATCAACAATCGCTACGCGGCGCACCTTGCCGTCGTCAGCCTTTCGGCGCGGGCGGAGCAACAACTGACGGCATCGCCACAATCCTTGGGAGACTGGTTGCGGCGCGAACGCGTGGCGTGGCGGCACGCGCTGGAGATGGACCCGTTGTTGCCGCGCGAATTGTGTCCGAAGAGCTACGCGGGCGAACGCGCTTGGAAAACCCGCCTTCAAATCTTTCAATCGCTCGCCCGCCGCTTCGCATGACCCTCTTTCCGTTATTGCCAAAAGCGTGAAATACCTATTTCACGCTTTTGGCAGTACGGCGAAACTGCAATGATGGCTCGCCAAACGAAAACGTCTTTTGTAGGATGATTCGCAATGTGAAAGGAACCAGCATGAATCGCCGCCAGTTTCTCAAGACGTCGGCCATCGCGGGCGCGGCCTTGGCTGCGTGGCCGGTCCTCCGCGCAGCAACGCCCGCGAAAAAATACCGCACCGCCCTGGTCGGCTGCGGCTGGTGGGGCAACAACATCCTCAGCGAAGCGATGGCCAGCGGCTCGTGCCCGGTCACCGCGCTCTGCGACGTTGACCAGCGCCACCTCGACCGCACTGCCGAGCGCGTCAAACAACTCACCGGCGCGCAGCCGAAATGTTATCGCGACTACCGCGAACTGCTCGGCAAGGAGAAACCCGACATCGTCATCGTCGGCACGCCGGATCATTGGCACGCGCTGCCGACCATCGCCGCCGTGAAAGCGGGCGCACACGTCTATGTCGAGAAACCGATCAGCCACACCGTCGCCGAGGGCCGCGCGATGGTGAACGCCGCGCGCGCTGCGGGGCGCGTCGTGCAAGTCGGCACGCACCGTCGCATCTCGCCGCACAACGTCAGCGGCCGCGAGTTCCTCCGTTCCGGCAAAGCCGGCAAAATCGGCATGGTGCGTTGTTTCGTCAACTACGGCGGCGGGCCGGAAACGCCGCAGAAGAACGCCGAGCCGCCGAAAGAATTGGATTGGGATTTCTGGTGCGGGCCGGCGCCGTTGCGCCCGTTCAACCCGCGCATTCACCCGAAAGGTTTCCGCGGCTTCCTCGACTACGCCAACGGCACGCTTGGCGATTGGGGCATTCACTGGCTCGACCAAGTCCTCTGGGTCACCGGCGAGAAATGGCCGCGCAAAATCTTCTCGCACGGCGGTCGCCCGATCAAAGGACCAGCCGTGTCCACGAAAGAGGAACAGACCAGCGACGCGCCGGATCATCAGGTCGCGACGTGGGAGTTCGAGTCGTTCACGATGCAATGGGAACACCGCCAGTTCGCCGGCAACAACACCGACAAAGGCGAAAACGTCGGCTGCTATTTCTACGGCACGAAAGGCACGTTCCACATGGGCTGGCAGCAAGGCTGGACGTTTTATCCGGCCGGCAAGAAGGAAGAAGTTGTCCACGAAGACCCGAAGCTGGGACAACCCGACAGCCAGAACATCAAGGAACTTTGGGTTGATTTCCTCGACGCCATCGCGACGAACCGCAAACCCGTCAGCGACATCGAGGAAGTCCAGCGTTCGACCAATTGCGCCCTGCTCGGCATGCTCTCCTACAAACTGGGTCGCAGCATTGTCTGGGACGGCACGAAAGAAACCATCGTCGGCGACGCCGACGCCAACAAACTGCTCCGCCGCGACTATCGCGGCCCTTGGAAATACCCCGCATGAAAACCATCGCACTGCTCATCGCACTCGCTACCATCGCCCACGCCGACGAATCGCTCTTCGACGGCAAATCCTTCAAGGGCTGGCGTCCCTACAACAAACCTGCTGGTACACCCATCGGTGACGGTTGGAAGGTCGAGGACGGCATGATCAAGAAACTCGCCGGCGTCCGCGGCGGCGACATCATCACCGAGAAAACCTACGACAACTTTGATCTGACGTGGGAATGGCGGCTCGCTCCGAACGGCAACAACGGCGTGAAATATTTCGTCACCGAAAAACGCCCGCAAGCGCCCGGCCACGAATACCAGATGCTCGACGACAACTCCGTGAAATGGGGAAAGATTCCCGACAAATCCAAGACAGCATCCTTTTACGAGGTGCTGGCCCCTGCCGCCGACAAACCGTTGAATCCCCCCGGCCAGTGGAACACCTCGCGTATTGTCGTCAACGGCAAGCGCGTTGAGCACTGGCTGAACGGGAAGAAAGTCCTCGAATACGAACTCGGCAGCGAAGCCGTGAAGAACGGGATCGCGAACAGCAAGTTCAAGAAATACCCGGACTTCGGCGAGAAGATTCGCGGCCACATCATGCTCACCGACCACCAGGACGAAGCCTGCTTCCGCAAGATCAAGATTCGGGAACTGCCATGAACCGACGCACGTTTCTCGGCAGCGTATTGACCGGCGCTGCGCTCGGTCGTATGCCGGCGCAGGCAGCTTTTCAGGAACCCGTTCGCGACCTGCCGGTGCGGCCCGGCGCGGACATGGTCGTCTGCGGCGCCGGCCCGGCGGGCGTGGCGGCGGCGATCAGCGCGGCGCGCGCGGGCGCGAAGACGCTGTTGCTCGAACTGCACGGCTGTCTCGGCGGCATCTGGACGGCGGGGATGTTGAGTTGGATTCTCGATCACGATAACAAGACCGGGTTGATGACGGAAATCTTCGAGCGGCTCACCCGTCACGGCGGGCGCTCCGCCGTCAGCAAGAACGGGTACGACCCCGAAGTGATGAAGTTCGCGCTGGAGGAACTCTGCGCCGAGGCGGGCGTCGAGATTCAACTGCACACGCGCGTTTGCGCCGCAACGCGCGCCGGCAAGCGCCTCACGCACATCATCACCGAATCGAAATCCGGCCGCGAAGCCGTGCCCGGCAAACTTTTCATTGATTGCACCGGCGACGGCGACCTCGGCGCGGCGGCCGGTTGCGGCTTTGACCTCGGCCACCCGGAAACAGGGAAAACACAACCGATGTCGTTGATGGCGCTCGTGACTGGCATCGCGCCGGCGGAAGTGTCCGCGTTCTACGGCGACGACAAGACGATGCCCGCCGCCGATTGGTCAACCCCGAAGGACCGGCTGCGCGCCGCGATGGAAAAAGGCGGGCACTCGCCGTCGTACGCGAAGCCGACGATGTTCCGGTTGCGCGACGACCTGTTCGCGTTGATGGCCAACCACGAATACAACGTGCTCGGCACCGATGCGCGCGACCTGACTGCCGCGACGTTGCGCGCGCGCAAGGAATTGCACCTGCTCATCAACGGCCTGCGCTCGCTCGGCGCGCCGTGGAAAAATCTTCGCATCGTCGCCACCGGCGCGCAAATCGGCGTGCGCGAAGGCCGGCGCATTCATGGCCGCTACATGGTGACTGCCGACGACTTGCGCGAGGGACGCAAGCACGAGGATGCCGTTTGCCGGGTGACGTTCCCGATTGATGTTCACTCGACCGACCCGAAGACGGAGAAGGGAATTGCCAGGGCCGCGTTCCGGGCGAAGCCGTACGACATTCCGTTGCGCGCGCTGATCGCGAAGGACGTGGACGGCCTGTTGATGGCGGGGCGTTGCATCAGCGGCGATTTCATCGCGCACTCCAGCTACCGCGTCACCGGCAATTCCGTCGCGATGGGCGAAGCGGCCGGCAACGTCGCGGCGGAAGCGGCCAAGACCGGCCGAGCGTTGTGAACGCGCCGCGGGGTTCTCGGCGGCTTGGTCGGGTGCAGCAGGCGTGACGAGGAACCCATGACGAACCATTTGGCGGAGGTCTGTGAGTTCGACGGCGTGGCGCTGGCGGACGCCCCGCCGATGTCACCCTATCTGAAGGCGCTTGTGCGCAATGGTCCGGGCGTTTTTCTCGACAACGCGCACGTGACCGTGAGGTTGCTGGCTGTGGATGGGGCGCCGGTTCCGTTGGTGATTGGCGAGCCGGGGCCGCCGAATGCCGACGTGTGTTCTCCCTGTTCCCATTATGCGTTGTACACCATCGAGGAATTCCGCAAACGCCATCCCGTTATCCCCTCCTGGAGCGCACGGCTGCTGGCTGCGGGCGCCCGTGCGCTGTTTCGTTGGTGCGCCGTTGATCGGGTTGTTTGCGTCAACAACTGGCTGTTCGCAACCAACCCGCACCAGCCGTTCTCGCGCGAACAAATCGAGGGGATACAACGCCACCTGGTCGCGCGCTATCCGCGGCACGCCATCGTGTTCCGAACGGTCACCCCGCGCCTGCACGCCGAACACAGCGACCGGCTCCGCGCCTGCGGATTCGTTCCCGTCAAGGCCCGCAAAGTCTATCTGCTCGACCTCCGAGGCCCGCGGCCCCAGAAGCGGGGACTGCGAGAGGATCTGCGGTTGCTGAAAACCGGACCGTATGAAATCGTCGGCAACGACCAACTTCAGCCATCGGACATGCCCCGGCTGGAGACGCTTTACCGCGGCCTGTATCTGGAGAAACACAGCTACCTGAACCCGCAATTCAGCCGTCATTTCTTCGAGTTCATGTGGCGCCACGACCTGCTTGTTTTCCGGGCGCTGCGCGGAGACGGCCGGATTGACGGCTTTATCTGTTTCTTCATCCGCGACAACCTGATGATTGGCGTCGCGATTGGGTATGACCTGACGTTGCCGCGCGAACTGGGCTTGTATCGCCGGGTGATGGCCTTGTTGGTGGAGGAAGCGCAACGGCGAAGAGTGTGGTTGCACCTGAGCGCCGGGGCCGGGCGGTTCAAGGAACTGCGCGGCGCAGTTCCCTGCCCCGAATACGACGCGGTGTACCTGCGGCACCTGTCGCCGCGCCAGCGGACGGCATGGCGGCTCTTTCAGCTTCAGGGAAGACTCTGGTAGCATTCCGCCGTGCCGGCTTGTCGCGGCCTCGTCGGTGCGGTATAGAAAGCGATGCTATGAAACGAATGTTGCTGCTGTTGCTGACGATGTCGGCGAGTGTTGTTGCCGCTGATAAACCCAACATTGTCTATATCCTGTGCGACGATCTCGGTTACGGCGACTTGCGGTGCCTGAACCCGCAACGCGGCAAAATCGCAACGCCCCACGCCGACCGGCTGGCTGCCGAGGGGATGATTTTTACCGACGCCCATTCCAGTTCGTCGGTCTGCACGCCAACCCGCTACGGCATTCTCACGGGCCGGTACAACTGGCGGACGCGGCTCCAAGCGAGCGTGCTGGGCGGATTCAGCCTGCCGCTGATTGCCGCCGACCGGCTCACCGTGCCGACGTTTCTCAAGCAACACGGCTACGCCACCGCTTGCATCGGCAAATGGCACCTCGGCATGACCATGCCGGCAAAGCCGGGCGTGTCGTACCAGGACAAGATTGAAGACTCCAGCGCCGAGCAGTTCGACGTGAACGGTCGCATCGCCGACGGGCCGACCGCGCGCGGGTTCGATTATTATTTCGGGATCAGCGCGTCGCTGGACATGACGCCGTTCGCCTACATTGAAAACGACCGTTTCACGCAGCCGCCCACGGCGATCAAGAAATGGGTGCGGGAAGGCCCTGCCGCGCCGGATTTTGAGGCGGTGGACGTGTTGCCGACGTTCACGCGCAAGGCGGTCGAGTACATCGGCAACGCCCAACAACCGTTCTTCCTCTATCTGCCGCTCGCCTCGCCGCACACGCCCATCGTGCCGAGCAAGCCCTGGCAGGGCAAGAGCGGCCTCAGCGACTACGCGGATTTCGTGATGGAAACCGACGCGACACTGGGCGAAGTGATGAAGGCGTTGGAGAAAAAAGGCGTTGCCAACAACACGCTGTTGATCTTTACCAGCGACAACGGCTGCTCACCGGCGGCCAACACGAAGTTCCTCGAAGAGCAAGGCCATTTCGCCAGCGCGCACTATCGCGGTTACAAGGCCGACATCTTCGACGGCGGCCACCGCGTCCCGTTCATCGTCCGCTGGCCCGCGAAAGTCAAAGCCGGCACGGGAAGCGACCAACTCGTTTGCCTCACCGACCTGATGGCGACCTGCGCCGGCATTGTTGGCGCAAAACTTCCCGACAACGCCGGCGAAGACAGCGTGAGTTTCCTGCCGGCGCTGCGTGGCAAGACGTGGCCGCGCGCGGTCGTTCACCACTCGATCAACGGCTCGTTTGCGATCCGCGAAGGCAACTGGAAACTCGAACTCTGCGCCGACTCCGGCGGCTGGAGCGCGCCGCGTCCCGGCAGCAAGGAAGCGCACGAGTTGCCGCCCACCCAGCTTTATGACATGGCCAATGACCCCGGCGAACGCGCCAACGTGTGGAAGGAACAACCGGACATCGTCGCGCGCCTCACGAAACTGCTGGAGAAATACGTCGCCGACGGGCGCAGCACGCCGGGCCAGCCGCAATCCAACGATGCCGAAGTGGAACTGCGCAAGAAACCGCCGGCGAAGGCCCGGCGAAAATAATCAACGGGCGCCCTTTTGCTGGAGCAGCGGAATGATCTCGATCTGTTTCGCCTCCAGCGCCGCGCGTAACGGCGTCAGGCTTTTTGCGCCGCGCGCGTTCACATTGGCGCCCTTGGCCAGCAGCAGTTCGACAAACGCCTTGTGCCCGCCCAGCACGGCCAGGTGCAGCGGCGTCTGGCCGGTGCTGTCGGGGCTGTTGATGTCGGCGCCGCGCGCGAGCAACAGTTCGCCGATGGCGCAATTGCCGTTTCGGGCGGCGACGTGCAACGGAGTCGGGCGGCGTTTGTCCTGGTAGCGGAGCAGCGTCGGATTGCGCCGCAACAACGCAACGAGCGGCGCAACTTCGCCGCGCTCGACGGCCCAGTACAGCACCGTGACATCCGACTCCGGTCCAAGGTGCGGCAACAGCAGTTGGCCGTTCTCCGCCGTGGCAAAATCCAGGGGAATCTGGCCTTGGAGATTCCTGGCGGTCGGGTTGGCCTTCTGGGAGAGGAGGAACCGGATGACGTCGCCGTTCCCACCGGCGACAGCGGCATGCAGCGGCGTGTTGCCGGCGGTGTCCTTGCTGTTGATGTCGGCTCCCTTGGCCAGAAGCAGCCCGACCGTGCCCAAATGCCCGGAGCGGACCGCGTCCTGCAACGCCGTGACGCCTTGAAGATTGCCGTGCTTGACGCGCGCCCCTTTTTTCAGCAGCAGTTCACAGATGGCAGTGTTCCCGGCGTTGGCCGCCAGGTGCAGCGGAGTGCCCTTGTTGTCGTCCGTCATGTCCACAAGCTGCGGATGCGCGTCCAGCAACGCGACGAGAGCGGTCATGTTGTCGTGCTCTGCGGCCCAGTGCAACGGCGTCCGCCCCCCCGCCGAGCGGGCCTTGGGATCGGCCCCGCTGTTCAACCACAACGCGATCATCTCGGCGCTGCCGCGCGCGGCGGCCCAGTGCAACGGCGTGACATCGTTCGGGCCGGTTGCCTTCACCACCGCATTGTTGGAGCGGATCAAACTGGCGGCGCGTTGCGTGTCGCCGAGCGCCACCGCGCTGAAGGGATCCACGGTCGCGCCCGCTTTCATCAGCAACTTGGCCGTCTCGGCCAGGTTGTTCCAGGCGGCCTGCTGCAACGGCGTGTTGCCCGACGAACCGGTCAACGCGAGACTGGCGCCCCGCTCCAGGAGCAGGGGCGTGACCGGATGGTCGTCGCCGTACAACGTCATGAACAACGCGCTGTCGCCGGCGTTGTTGACGGCGTTCACCTCGGCCCAGCCATCGAGCAACACCTCGGCGATTTCCACAAGCCAGGCCGCCGCCGCAAGGTGCAACGGCGTGTTGCCGTCGGCGTCGCGCGCGCGCGCCACGACGGCGCTCTGTTTCAACAGCGCCTGCACTTGCTCCAGGTTGTTGCTGCGCACGGCATCGTGGATCGGGTCGGCCCAGGCCGCCGCGCAGGCAAAACCGAAAATCAACATGACAGCAACGCTTTTCACGGGCGACACCATACCAACTCAGAATGCGCAAGGCAACGAAATCGCTTGTCGCAGCCGCCGCAGATAGTCCCGGCGCGGAATCTCCTCGGCGCCAAACTGCGCCAGGTGCGGCGTCTGCCATTGCGTGTCCAGCAACACAAACCCGCGGTCCCGCAGCCGCTCCACCAACATCACCAACGCCACTTTCGACGCGTCCGTTTCCCGGTGAAACATGCTCTCCCCGAAAAACGCGCCGCCGATGTGCACGCCGTACAGTCCGCCGACGAGCTTGTTTTCAAGCCGGGTCTCGACGCTGTGCGCGAAACCGATCCGATGAAGATGACAGTAGCTCTCGATGATTTCGTCGGAAATCCAAGTCCCGTCCGGCCGGTGGGCGCACTCGCGAATGACGGACTCGAAGCCCTGGTCGAACGTGACGGCGAAACGGTTCTTCTTCAGCGCGCGCCGCAGGCCGTGCGGAATGTGAAAACGATCATCGAGCGGAATCACCGCGCGCGGGTCCGGCGAGAACCAGCCAATCGCGGGTTGTTGGTTGACCGCCATCGGGAAAATTCCCCGGCAATAGGCTTCCAACAGGAGTTCGGGCGTCAGCATGATTTGATTCTAGCACAGCTTTCGCCTAGGATGCGCCCCCATTGTGACAGACCGACAAAAAGGAATTCTCGCTCTCTGCGTGGTGCTCGTGGCGTGGAGCCTGTCGAGCGTGTTTGTGAAGTACCTGATCCGCGCCGGGTACAGCCCGCACACGCAGAACTTCTACCGCTACGCCGCCGGCACGCTGGTGATGCTGCCGTTCCTCCTTCGTCGTGTCCGTCAGCCGTCGGCCAAGCCCAACGCGCGCGTGCTCCTGTTGCTGCTGGCGGCGACGATTCCGAACTTGGGCCACCAGATTGCCTGGACGGTCTCGCTGAACTGGATCAATCCCGGACTTTCCTCCTTCCTGAACAAATCCAGCGTGCTGTTTGCCGCGCTGCTCGCCTTCACGCTGTACGCCGAGGAACGCTGGCTGTTGCGCTCCAAACGTTTCCTGGCCGGCTTGGCGCTGACGCTTTTCGGCACGGTCGGTCTGTCGTTGTTGCGCGGCGACATTGACCGGATGGAAGCCAATCTCGGCGTGCTGCTCGCGCTCTTGGCCGGGATGTCATGGGCCGTCTATACCGTCATCGTCAAACGACCCACCCACGAAGTCGGCTCGACTATTTCCTTCAGCATTGTCGGCGTCTATACGACCGTCGCGTTGCTGCCCATCGCCTTCTGCTGGGGCGATCCCGGACACTGGAACCGCGTGTCGTGGCAGACCAACGCCATCATGATTTTCTCCGGCATCCTCTGCATCGGCGCCGGCCACACGTTCTACTACTACGCCATGCAGCGGCTGACCGTGTCGGTGTGCGCCACCGTGTTGTTGACGACGCCGATGGGCACGCTCTTGATCTCCCGCTGGTTGTTTGGCGAAACCATGACCGCCGGCCAAATCCTGTCCGGCCTCATCCTGATCGCCGGCGGGATGCTCACCCTGCTGGCCAAGGAGAAAACCGTCTCCCCCGTCCTCGCGCAAGCCACCGAAGCCGCCGACGTCTGATCCCCACCGTCACACGCGGGAACAACACATCGTCACTTCGCTTCGCTGCGTGAGCGCCATCAGGCGCTGCCGTTTTGCCAAAAGCGTGAAATACCTATTTCACTCTTTTGGCTCACTGACCGGAACATCCTCGAAGGTCACGCGCCGTCAATCTTGCGCTTCCAGCGCGCGATTCCGCAAGCCCAGCGGAGGCTTGACTTGAGGCGCAACGGCGGGTTAGCTCGCGGCTCATGGATTCCACACCGTTCAGTTTTTCAGGAAGCGACGTCTGGGTCTTTGGCGGCGCGGGCTACCTCGGCCAGCCAACGGTTGAACTCCTCGCCAAACTCGGCGCGCGCGTGCTGTGCGCGGATTTGAAGGAACGCGCCGCTGAATTCGTCTCCGCGAAATCCCTGTCGGACTCGGTCACGCCGGCGTCACTCGATGCGCATGATGCGGAGGCGTTGAAGACTTTCGTTTCCGCGCAACTCAAGGAACGCGGCACGCCACACGGCTTGGTCACGATGACGTATGCCGCCACCGCCAAACGTCTCGATGACCTCTCGGAGTCCGATTTCGATGCGGCGAACCACGGCAATCTCACCGCGACCTTCCTGCTCGCGCGCGAGGTGGGCAACGCGATGGCGGCACGCGGCAGCGGCAGCATCGTGTTGTTCTCCAGCATGTACGGCACCGTGTCGCCCGACCCGCAGGTGTACGAGCCGCCGGCAAACCCGAACCCGATCGAGTACGGCACCGGCAAGGCGGGCATCCAGCAGATGGCTCGCTATCTTGCGGTGCACTGGGGCCGCAACGGCGTGCGCGTCAACAGCCTCTCGCCCGGCCCGTTCCCGAATCCGAACGTCCAGCGTGACGATCCCGCATTCGTGCAGCGCCTCACCGCGAAGACGGCGCTGGGCCGCGTCGGCCAATCCGGCGAGATCGCCGGGGCGGTTGCCTTCCTGCTCAGCGACGCCGCCAGCTATGTGACCGGCCACAACCTCGCCGTGGACGGCGGTTGGACCGCATGGTGACGCACCTCGTCGCACTTTTCAGATGCCGTTGTCTTTGCGCCAGTCGAGGATGCGACGGGCCACCTTGGCCACGGGCGCAGTCCAAATGCGGGGATGATTGATTTGCAGATACTGGACCAGTTCGCGGAGGTCGCGCTCGGCCACGCTCAAGCCGCCTTCGTTGACGCCGTGAAACGTCAGGATGCCCCAAGCCCTTTTCGCGACGCAGGCTTCCACCAAGCCGACCATCTGCGATCCCGGCATCCGTTCCGCCGGCCATGACCATGTATAATGCAGGTCCACCGTGGCAGGAGGGTTCGGAAACGGAAATTCGCCTTTGCCCCGGCCGGCGATGTGATGCCGGGCCACCACGGGCACGTAGCTTTGGCGGGTCGGCCCGCAGCCCACATGCTCCAAGTAGCAAGGATAACAGAACGACATCTCCCGCTGCTCCGGCACGAGCTGTTGCAACCGGCGTTTCGCCTCGACGATGTCCTTCTCGATGTCGTCCAGCGTCATGTTCTCCAAGCCGCGCGCCGTTGGTTCGAGTCGGAACGCGCGGGAGCAGGTGTGGCCGATGGTGTGGTTGCCGATTTCGTGGCCGGCTTTTGCGACAGCCCGCCACGGCGCGAGTGTCTCAAGGTAATCGTCGCCGCGCGGGTTGAGGTAGAACGACGCCTGCAAATCCGCGTCGTTGAGCATCGGCACCGCGCGCGCCAGTTGCGACGGCGCGCCGTCGTCGAATGTGAGGGAAACGGCGGCGAGACGTTCACCGGGCCAGCAAGGAGTCAGTTTCGGAATCATGGCAAGGTCTCCGTCTATCGGTTTTGGGGTCGCGGCAGTCCGTCGGTGAATTTTTTGAGATAGCCGGCTTTCTTCACTTCCGGCAGGTGCGGCTGAAGCGTCTCCCACGTGAAGAACGACGCACCGTGCACGCCGTTGCGTTTGGCGATGTTCAGGTAGTCCTCAATCTCCCGCGTCTCGCGGATACTCCCGTGACTGGTCTTGATGCCCATGCAAATCGTGAACTCAACCGGACTGTTCAATTCCTTGAGAACTGCGGCGACATCGCGGAAACGCTCGTCCAACACCTTGAGATAGTTCTCGCCGTATTGCTCGCGATAGGAGTAGCCGGTGAGGTTGAGCATGTCGAGGTAGCCGCGTGCCACCCATGTCTTCCAATCGCGGGTGCCTGTCAATTCTTTCATCCCCCACATATACGCGGCGAGGCGCGGCGTCGGTTTCAGCGACCGCAACGTGCTGCTGATCTCGCCCACCAGTTCCGTGAGACAATCCCGTTTGTATTGTCGGAATGCCTCGTTGTATTTCGTGCTGCCCGGCCGCCACTGGTCGGCGGGATGCGCTGCGTCGAATTTCGCCTGCGACACCGAGTCCATCTGTCGCTCCGAGCCGGGGTAACGGCAATAG
>VHCW01000058.1 GCA_016871575.1 Verrucomicrobiota bacterium | reverse complement strand
TTGGCGTCCCAGACAACGACGCTCGGATGGTTCCAGTTGTCGCGCATCCAGTCCTTGTACTGGCGGATCATCTCGTCGGCGTCGTGCGTGCGCGAGTAGCCCTTGTACCAGGTAAGAAGGGTCAACACCTGATAACTGACATAAATAGATTGACAGACTTTGGTTTGGGTAGTAGTAGGAGCGTAGAAAGGTGGAATTGAAATGAACGAGACAAGTTTCAAAGCGATGTTGGAGAAGATGGATTTGCATGAGATTGAGCGGTTGAAGTTGGCGAAGCAAGCGGTGACGTGGTTGGAGGGGCGACGGCGAGCTTTGGAGGAACAGCTTGCGGCAGTGGATGAACAGATCGTCGGTGTGAAGGAAGGGCGATTGGATCCGAGCAGTGTGTTACCCAAGAGCGGAACGGCACCGGTGGAGAAAGGCGAGCCACGAAGGAGACGGGCGACAGAAGGGGCATTGACGAAACGGATCGCGGAGGTGTTGATTGGGAAAGAGAGCGGAATGGAGATTGACGAGATTACGAAGGCTGTGCTTGATGCCGGATACCAGACAAAGTCGAAGAACTTCCGTCAGCAAGTGATGGTGGCGTTGGGAAGCACGGCAGAGGTGGAGCGTGTAGGGCGCGGGTTGTATCGGATGAAAGGCGTGGCGTGAAGATGTCAGTTATCAGGAGTTGACCCCAATGGCGAGGCCGATACGTGTGGAGTTTCCGGGGGCGGTTTATCATGTCATGGCACGTGGGAATGAATACCGTGAGGTGTTCCGCGATGAGCAAGACAGGAAACGATTCCTAGAGACGGTCGAGGAGATGGTGGAGCGGTTCAGCATGCGGGTACATGCGTTTGTTTTGATGCCGAATCACTACCACATGATCGCGGAAACTTCGCTCGGCAATCTGAGCCAGGCGGTTGGTTGGTTGCAGGTGACGTACACGGTGCGATTCAATAAACGATGGAAACGGGTCGGCCACCTGTTTCAGGGACGCTTCAAGGCGCAGTTGGTCGAGGCGGATGAGTATGGACAATGGTTGGTGAAATACATCCATTTGAATCCGGTTCGTCCGAAAAAGCGCGGCGAAGTGATTCCACCGGAGCGATGGGAGGAGTTTGAGCATTATGCTTGGAGCAGCCACCCCGATTACGCGGGGCTGCGCACACCAGCGAAGTGGTTGTCGTTAGATTGGCGGCAGTATTGGGGAAGTTCGACAAAGGAAGCCATCCGCGCGTATCAGCAGGACATGTGCGCGGCGTTCGGCAGTGAAGTTGAGAACCGATGGGGCAATCTCCGCAGCGGCTTGGCGCTTTGCGGAGAATCTTTTTGGGAACGAGTGAGCGAAGTGATCGGTCGCAAGAAGGGAAAAGAGGAAGCGCGGTGGACGACGGCTCAAGACATCAAATTCAAGCGCCAGCAAATCAACATGCTTCTGCAAAAGGAATCCGACACGCAGGTGAAAATTTGGGTGCGCGTGAAACTTGGAGCCGAACGGCCCACCGATCTGGCCAGAGAATTCGGGTATCGTGACTGCACAGGAATTTTGCGTGTGGTTCAACGATTGGAATCATTGGCAGAAGAAGACAAGGCCGTTGCAGCAAAACTTGTGGAGTTTCGCTGCGCGTGCAAAGCACCGGTCTGCTGACCGTTGCGCTTCAAAAAATCTTGCTTTGAAGCAAAATAATTGTTGACTGGTTTGAGGCGTTGTGGTCATATGTGGCACGAAGTGGGTTAAAAACCCATAACAGCCCATGAATGGCGAGTCACAACGTACTGTATTTGTCGGGAAGTTCACACACGGAGTGGATCGAAAGAAGCGTGTATCCATCCCGGCAAAATGGAGAGCGGCAGCAACCGGTTCGAATGAATTCTGCGTTTTGCCCGATCCCAAGAACCATCTCTTGGTCCTGCCCCAGGCTGTTGTGAATAAGATGCTCGACAAGGCAGACGAAATTTCCATCGGTGAGTACGAGCGTCGTGACGCCCTCCGCGTGATTGCTTCGCGCGGTCACTCGACCCCTTGTGACCCGCACGGTCGGATCGTGTTGACAGAGGAACTGCTCCGACACGCGGGTATCACCGACGAGGTGGTGCTTGTGGGAGCATGGAACAAATTTGAAATCTGGTCGCCCGATCGTTACGCGGAATTTGAGCGGGGGGCGATGCAAAATGTGGCCGAGGCCGCGAAGGAGTTGGGATTGTGAGCGCCCGGCTGAATCAATTTCCGAAGTTGAACGGCGAACAAGCGCGGCGGGGCCGGATGGCCAACGCGATGCCGGTGCGTCCCGTAAGGAGCGGGGCGGTGTTGCTGGCGTGCGGGGGTGGGGCGTTGCCCGAAGTGGCAACGGACGTCATTGACCTCGCCGCGAACTATGCCGTGGAAAATGTAAAGCGCGACCGCCCCAACGGCCGGCAAGCAGCCGGGGTGGGGTTGGGGCAATGGCTGGAGCGAATGCTCAGCAGTCGCGCGGCGCGTCCCTGAGGGGGCGCGAGGTCGTTCTTTTTGAAGCAGCAATGGGGATGCGAGGGGAACCCTGAACGAAGCGTCGCGTGGGACTGCGAGTACCCGCCGATGCACACTTCTCGATGAACTATCACACGCCGGTCCTGCTGGAGGAAGTCCTCCGCCAACTCCAACCGCGTTCTGGTTGCCTGTACGTGGACGGCACGCTGGGCGGCGGCGGACACGCAGAGGCGATTCTCCGCGTTTCGGCGCCGGACGGGCGGGTGATGGGGCTGGATCAGGATGACGAAGCCATCGCCGCGAGCCGCGGGCGCCTGCGTGAGTTTGGAGCAAGGGCGCAACTGGTGACGGCGAACTTCAGCGAGTTGCGGGACGTGTTGGCGAAGTTGCAGGTGGCGGGTGTTGACGGTGTGATCTTCGATCTTGGTGTGAGTTCCCGGCAATTGGACGAACCGTCGCGCGGTTTCAGCTTCCTGCGCGACGGTCCTCTCGACATGCGAATGAGCAAGAACGCATCCCTGACAGCCCGCGAGGCGCTCGCCGGCGAATCCGAAACGGAACTGGCCCGCATCTTTTTCGAGTACGGCGAGGAACGCCGGTCGAGGGCGATTGCGAGGCGGATCGTGGAGCAACGAAAGCGCGAGCCGCTGGAGACGACGGCGCAACTTGTCCGGTTGATCGAGCGCGTGCTCGGCCCGAAGCGGGGACCGGTGCATCCGGCAACACGGGTTTTTCAGGCGTTGCGGATCCATGTGAACCGCGAGTTGGACAGCCTCCGCGAAGGGTTGGCGGCGGCGACGGAAGTGTTGAACCCCGCTGGCAGACTGGTGGTGATCAGTTTCCACTCGTTGGAGGACCGGATCGTGAAGTGGCACTTCCGCGGGACAGCGTCGTTGCGGGTGTTGACGAAGAAGCCGGTGATGGCCGGCGAGGAGGAGTGCGCAGCCAACCCGCGGTCGAGAAGCGCGAAGCTGCGCGCGGCAGAGAAGATTTAGACGTTTGCAGCAAGTCGTGAGGGGGTGGGGGCGGCAACCAAGGAGGTCGCCCCCGCTCGGTAACAAGGAAAATGAAGCATAATCGCAAAAGAGAACCGTTGCGCATGGGGACAGTCAGCCGTTGTGTGCTGGCGTGTGTCTGTGTCGCCATTGTCGGCGTTGCCTACGTCTGGCAGAAGAACCAGATCTACCGGCTGGGCGACGATTTGAAGAAGCGGGAAGCAATCGTTTCCGCCGCCGAAAAGCGCAACACGATGCTGGCCGCCCAACTGGCGCAACTGCAGTCGCCGGGATTGCTGGAGGCGCGTTGCCGTCAGTACGGGCTGGGGCTTGTCGCGCCGCGCGAACAGCAGATTGTCCGCCTGCCGGAACCGGGGCCGGAATGGGACGTGAGGTTGTTGGTGCCCGTCACGTCACCCGCGCCTGCGCCCGCCCCATCGGCGAAGAAATCCGCGACAAGGACGGTGGCGCGCCGATGATCACGGGCACCCACAAGACCAGGGCGTTGATTGTGATGACCACCTTGTCGTTGTGTTTCACTGCGCTCGGCGGCCGGCTGGTGCAGCTTCACGTCTTGCGCCACGAGGAACTCAGCGGCCAGGCAGCCGCGAACCGCGGTTTGGTGATTAAACGCCAGGGCCGCCGCGGCGAGGTCCGAGACTGCAACGGCAATCTGCTGGCTAACAGCCAGTCGGTGCGCATTGTGTGCGCTGATCCGTCCATCACAGCCGCCCACGCCGGCGCCACGGCGGCGAAATTGTCGCCATTATTAAATATGGATGCGGCGGCGTTGCAGACGAGGCTGAACGGACCGGGAAAATACGTTCGGCTCAAACAGAAAGTGGACGAGGAGACAGCGCAACAAATCCGCGCGTTGAAACTCAAGGGCGTTTTCTTTGAGGACCAATATCTTCGCACCTATCCGCAGGGCAGCCTCGCCAGTCACGTCGTTGGTTTTGTGGATGCCGACCACAAGGGCGTCCAAGGCATCGAGGCGGCGATGGAGCAATATCTCGCCGGCGTGGCCGGCTACGAGGTGATCGAGCGCGACCGAAAGGGGCGTGAAATTCGCGCGTTGCGCGCCGAGGGAATCGAGCCGCGCGACGGCTATCACGTCGTTCTCACGATGGACCAGGTCATCCAGCACATTGCCGAGACCGAACTGGAAAAAGCGATGGGCGAGTTCCGCCCGCGCGCCGGCCTCATTATCGTGTCACGCCCCAAGACGGGCGAGATCCTGGCGATGAGCAACCGGCCCACGTTTGATCCGAACAACGCCGGGCGCGCGACGGCCGATGCGCGCCGCAATCGTTGCATCAGCGACGTTGCCGAGCCGGGTTCCACGTTCAAGATCGTGAACATCGCCGGCGCGCTCAACGACAGCACGATCCGTCTCAGCGACGTGTTTCATTGCGAGAACGGCGCGTTTCTGTACGGCGGACGGATTCTGCACGACGCGCATCCGTACGGGCCGCTGACCGTCGAGCAGATTCTGTTCAAGTCCTCGAACATCGGTGCGGCGAAGATTGCGCTGAAGATGGGGACGCCGCGTTTGTACGAGTACATTCGCCGGTTTGGTTTTGGGCGGAAAACGGGGATCGGCCTGCCGGGCGAGGTGTCGGGCATTGTGCATGCGCCGAATCACTGGACGAAACTTTCGATTACGCGCATCCCGATGGGGCACGAGATTGCCGTGACGCCGATCCAGATGCTGATGGCGATGAACGCGATTGCCAACGGCGGCAAATTGATGAAGCCGCTCATCATCAAGCGCGTGGTGGACGCCGACGGGCGCGCGGTGGTGGAGCCGCCGCCGCAACAGGTCGGCCAGCCGATTTCCCCGGCGGCAACGGCGTTGATGACGACGGCGTTGCGCCGGGTGCCGATGCCCGACGGCACGGCGCCGAAGGCGGCGGTGGACGGGTTCGACGCGGCCGGAAAAACCGGCACCGCCCAAAAGATTGAGAACGGCCAGTACGTGCGGAAGTATTACAGCTCGTTTGTTGGCTACCTTCCCTCGCCGGACCCGGAGATTTCGATTTTGGTGTCGCTCGACGATCCGAGCGGCGGCACGTACTACGGCGGCTCGGTGGCCGGTCCCGTGTTCCGTCGCGTGGCCGAAAAGATCGTCGAGTATCTGGGGATTTCCCCGCAACAACCGTTAACCCATTCACGACAGGTGGCGAGCGCGCGATGAAACTGACTGAGATCATGGAAACTGTGCAGGCGATGGCGGTCGAGGGATCGCTCGACAGGGACATCACGGGGATCACGTGCGATTCGCGGCGGGTGATGCCGGGCAATCTGTTTGTGGCGGTGCGCGGCGCGCAGACCGACGGGCACCGGTTTGTCAACATGGCGATTGACCGGGGCGCGGCGGCGGTGGTGTTCGAGCAGGATTGTTGTCTCAGCCCGCGCGCGACAAGGATCAAGGTGCGCGACGCGCGACGGACAATGGCGTTGGCGGCGGACTGTTTCTACAACCATCCGTCGCAAAAACTGAAAGTGGTCGGCGTCACCGGCACGAATGGAAAAACAACCACGGCCTTCATGGTGAAGACGGTTTTGGAGGCCGCCGGGATCAAGACGGGATTGCTGGGCACGGTGCAGTACGAGATTGGGACGCGCATCATCCCGGCGTTGCGCACGACGCCGGAGTCCGTTGAGATCCAGGACATGTTCAGCCAGATGTTGCGGAGCGACTGCGGCGGCGCGGTCATGGAGGTCAGTTCGCACGCGCTGGATCAACACCGCGTGGCGGGCGTGGATTTCGACGTGGCGGTGTTCACGAACTTGACACAGGACCACCTCGATTACCATCACACGATGGAAAACTATTTCGAGGCGAAGGCGAAACTTTTCGGGATGCTCGGCTCCATTCGCAAGGCCGGGCGCGCGGTGGTGAATGCGGACAACGAGTACGGACGAAGATTGGCCGGGCGTTTGGGTGGGGATCACGCCGTCGTGACGTACGGCGTCCTAAACGACTCGGCAATCCAAGCTTTGGACGTGCGCATGTCGGCGGACGGAACGTATTTCGTTGTCCGCACCCCGCGGGGATCGCGCCCGGTTCATCTGCCGTTGATCGGGCGTTACAACGTGAGCAACGCGCTCGCCGCCATCGGCGCGGGCCTGGCGCTGGACATTGACCTTGCGCTCATCGAAGAGGCGCTCGCCAACATGCGGCCGGTGCGCGGCCGGCTTGAATCGGTGCCGCTCCGCAGCGGGTTCCACGTCTTTGTGGACTACGCGCACACCGAGGACGCGCTGAACAATGTGCTCGGCACCGTCCACGAATTGACCAACGGGCGTCTCATCACCGTGTTCGGCTGCGGCGGCGACCGCGACAAGGGGAAACGCGCGCCGATGGGCCGGGTGGCGGCGAAGTGGGCGGACATTGCCATCCTGACCAGCGACAACCCGCGCACCGAGGACCCGCGCGAGATTCTCCGGGACGTCGAAGCCGGTTTTCCGCCGGACGCAAAGAGCCGTTGCCTCGTCATGGAAGACCGTTGCGAGGCCATCGAGCGCGCGCTCGACATGGCGCAGCCCGGCGACACCGTCGTCATCGCCGGCAAGGGGCACGAGACCTATCAGGAAATCAACAACACTTTTGTGCCGTTCCACGACCGCCACGTCGTCGAGCAGTGGAGCGAGCGTTGGAAGACCGTGCGCGTCGGCCAAGTGGCGGCGTTTTGCGGCGCGGCCCTGTTGCGCGGCGATCCGTCGCAGCCGGTGTCGCGGATCAGCACGGACACGCGGAACGTGGGGCGCGGCGATTGTTTCATCGCGCTGCGCGGACCGCATTTTGACGGACATGAATTTCTCAACGAGGCGGCCGAGCGGGGGGCATCCGCGGCGGTAGTCTCAAGGCCTACCACCTGTGCAAACAACTCGCCTAGTGTCGCGCTTCTCCAAGTGTCGGACACCCTCACCGCATTGCACAAACTCGCAGCGAACTACCGCCGTCTGATGCCCCCCGCCACCCGTGTCATCGCCGTCAGCGGCGCCAACGGGAAAACCACCACCAAGGAGATGATCGCCGCCGTTCTCGCGCAGCGATTCCGGGTGGTCAAGACGCACGCCAACGACAACAACCAGATCGGCGTGCCCCAGACGGTCATCCGCCTGGCTGAGGAACGCGGCGACTTCGGCGTGATCGAGCTTGGCTCCAATCACCCCGGCGAGATGCGCCGGCTCGCGGAGATCGTCCAGCCCGACGTGTGCGTCGTCACCAACATCGGCCCGGCGCACGTCGAATTCTTCGGCGACGAGGCCGGCGTGGCGAAAGAGGAGGGGACGCCCCTCGAATTCTTGTCCTGCGACGGCCAGAGCTACGCAGTGCTCAACGCCGATGACCGCTGGGTCAACGAACTTCGCGGCCGCACCCGGGCCACCATCGTCAGTGTCGGCATTGAGCATTTTGCCGACATTCGCGCGAGCGATATTCGCGCCAATGGCGACATCAAATTCCGGTTGGGCATCGCGAAGAAACGCGAGGATGTCATTGTGCGGTTGAAGACGCTCGGTCGTCACCAGATTTACAACGCGCTCCAGGCGGCGGCGATTGGTTACATGCAAGGCATGGACCTCGACGAGATTCGCGAAGGGCTGGAGAGCGTTCAGTATCCGCCGATGCGCATGGAATTGAAGAAGGTTGGCGGCATTTTTTTTCTGAATGACAGCTACAATGCCAACCCGGCCTCGATGCGGGCGGCGCTGCAAACGTTGCGCGAGGCGCCCTGCGCGGGCCGGAAGATCGCGGTGCTCGGCGACATGCTCGAACTCGGCGCGCACACGCAACGCGCTCATCTCGACATCGGGGCGGTGGTCGCGAACTGCGGATTGTCGGCGCTGATCACCGTGGGGCAGGCGGCGCGGTGGATCGCCGAGGGCGCCGTCGAGGCCGGCATGGATTTGCGGCGGGTGATGCCGATGTTCAGCGTGACGGAAGTGGTGGAGGCGCTTCGCACGTTTGCGGGCGAGGGTGACATGGTGTTGTTGAAGGCGTCGCGCCGGGTTGGATTGGAAAAGGTTTTGGGGTTGCAGTCAGCGCAACAGTGAAATACAAACAACAACGGACCGGTGAGGAACCAAGGAGCCTCGCCGGGCCAACAAGGAGGAGATGTTCTACTATCTGAGTGAGTGGACGGCGCTATGGTCGCCGTTGCGTGTGTTTCAGTACACGACGTTCCGCGCCGTGATGGCGGCGGTGACGGCGCTGCTCATTTGCATCATCTCCGGCCCGTGGATCATCCGCCAATTGACGGCACTGAAATGCAAGCAACCGGTTCGCGGCGAGGATGACCTGCGCGAACTGGCGGCCAAACACGGAAAAAAGGCCTGCCCCACCATGGGGGGGATTCTCATCATCTGGGCCGTGGTGGACGCGACGCTGCTCTGGGCGCGCCCGACGAATACGCTGGTGCTGCTGAGCCTGATGACGCTGTTGTGGCTGGGGCTGGTCGGGTTTCTCGATGACTCGGCCAAGGTGCGCGAGCAGAAATCCAAGGGCATCCGGCCGCGGACGAAGCTGCTGTATCAAGCCGGGTGGGGATTGTTCCTAGGCGGGTATCTGCTGCTCGACCCGCAGCACAGCGAGATGTTCCAGCGGATCTACGTGCCGTTCCTGAAAACGCCCCTGGCTGCCGGTCTGGGATTGTTGGCGCTGCTCTGGGTGGTGTTGGTGATTGTCAGTTCCTCCAACGCGGTCAACCTGACCGATGGCCTTGATGGATTGGCCATCGGCACGACGCTGACCGTGGCGCTGACCTACACAGTGATGACTTTTATCGCGGGCAACAAAAACCTCGCCGCGTATCTCGACGTGCCGCACGTGGCGGGCGCGGCGGAGTTGACGGTGGTGTGCGCGGCGCTGATCGGCGCGTGCCTCGGTTTTTTGTGGTTCAACTGTCATCCCGCGCAGGTGTTCATGGGCGACACCGGTTCGCTGGCGCTCGGCGGCCTGCTCGGCGCCATCGCGCTGATGATCAAACAGGAACTCGTGCTCATCATCGTGGGCGGCGTGTTCGTGATGGAAGCCGGCTCGGTCGTGTTGCAGGTCGCCAGCTACAAGCTGCGCGGCGGCAAACGCATCTTCCGCATGTCGCCGTTGCATCATCATTTCGAACTCGGCGGCTGGCCGGAGACGAAAGTCACGGCGCGCTTCTGGATTTTGTCGGTGATATTCGCGTTGCTCGGACTGGCAACGCTCAAACTCAGGTAAGGAGAAACCAATGCAAACCACAGAACTCAAAGACAAAAACGTGCTGGTGCTCGGACTCGGGCGCAGCGGTATGGCGGCCGCCGCCTTGTTGTCGCGCGACGGCGCGCGCGTGGTCGTGCGCGACGAGGAGGACGGCGACGCGCTCCGGGAACGCGCCAGCCAACTTCGGCAGCTTGGCGTCCACGTCGAACTGGGCAACCGTTTCGACACGAACGCCCGGTTCGATCTCGCCATTCTCAGTCCCGGCATCCGGCCCGAACGCCCCATCGTGCAGGAACTGGCCAGGAAGAAAACGCCGGTGCTCAGCGAACTGGAACTGGCCTACCGTTTCTGTCTCTGCCCGATTCTGGCCGTGACCGGCACCAACGGCAAGACGACCACCACCGAGTTGATCACCGCGATGTTGCAGACCTGCGAGAAGCGCGTCATCTCCGCCGGCAACATCGGTTACGCGCTTTCCGACGCCGCCGAGCAAAGCGCGGGACTCGATGCGCTCGTCGTCGAGGTCAGTTCGTTCCAGTTGGAGAAGATCGAACGGTTCAAGCCGGACATCGGCATTTGGCTCAACCTCACGCCCGATCATCTTGACCGGCACGGCTCGCTGGAGGAATACGCCCGCGCGAAGGCGCGGCTGTTCATGAACCAGACTTCGCAGAACACCGCCATCGTCAGCACGCAGGCGCTCGCGTGGGCGCGGAAGGTCGGCTGCCAATTCCGCGGCCGGCTCATCACCATCAGCGCCGACGGCCACCAAGCCGATCTCTGGCTCGAAGCCGAGGACGGCCAGACCATCTGGAGCTGGCTGCCGGAGTGCCGCGGCATTGTCATGCGCATGGATGAAACCACCCTGCGCGGCGCCCACAACGCCGAAAACATCATGGCCGCCATCGCCACCGGCATCGCGATGGGATTGCCGGTGCGCGGCATCCGCGAAGCCATCATGTCGTATTGCCCGCCGGCGCATCGTTGCGAACTGGTCGCCGAAATCGGCGGCGTCGCCTACATCAACGATTCCAAGGCCACTAACACCGATGCCGTTCAGAAGGCGCTCGAATCGCTGCCCGGCCATGTCATCCTGATCGCCGGGGGGCGCGACAAGGCGATGGATTTCTCCGCCATCCGCGACGTCATCACCCGCAAAGTCAAGTGCGCCGTCCTGATCGGCGAAACGCAGGACAAACTGTTCGCTTCGTGGAGCGACATCGTGCCGTGTGTGCGCGCCAATTCGATGGCCGGCGCCGTTGCCACCGCAGCGGACCTGGCTCACAAAGGCGACACCGTCCTCCTTTCGCCCGCGTGCGCCAGCTTCGACATGTTCCAAAGCTACGAACATCGTGGAGACGAATTCAAACGCTGCGTCCTGGGGTTGCTCCCGGACGCCGCCTGACAATGACCAGCAACCAACAACCAACAACCGCAAGGAGATAGTCAAATGAAAGTATCAAAAGTCGTATTAGTCGTCGTAGCACTGCACGTGCTCGTCATCGGAGGCATCTTTGTCTTCGAGGGCTGCTCGCGGGCCAAGTCGCCCGGTCCGCAACTCGCCGACAACGAGACCCAGCCCGGCATGGCCACACCCGCGCCCGCACCTGCGCCGGCGCCCGTTGCTGAAAACAACCTGACGCCTGCCGTGCCTGTTCCCGCCCCGGTGCCGGCTCCCGCGCCGGTCGCGCCGGCTCCGGTTCCGTCCAAGACCTACGTCGTCAAGAAAGGCGATTCGCTGTACAAGATCGCCAAGGCCGAGAAAGTGACCATCGAACAGCTTGCCAAGGCCAACAACCTCAGCAAGACCAGCAAACTCCAGATTGACCAGAAACTGGTCATCCCAACCGTCGTTGCCAAAACGGAACCGCTGCCTGAGCCGACGAACGTCGTGAGCGCACCGATTCCCGCGGCCGGCGGCGACAACAAGTACGAGGTCAAGGCCGGGGATTCGCTTTGGAAGATTGCGAAGAACAATGGCGTCACCGTTGCCACGCTCAAGCAAGCCAACAACCTCACCAAGGACACGCTCCGGGTTGGCCAGAGACTGGTGATCCCGGCAAAAGTGTCGGCGGCCACCCCTGTCACGAACACCGTGCTGACAACCGACCCGAAACAACCGGTCTATCTCGTCGGCGAAGGCGACACGGTGGCCAGCATTGCCCTGAAACATGGCGTGAAAGTCGAGGACTTGATGCGCGTGAACAAGCTGAATGGCGCGACGCGGCTGTCCGTCGGTCGGAAGTTGAACATCCCGCAAGCGTCGTTGACGCCTCCGAGCGCGGGACCGGCGGTCATCGCACCGAGTCTGATCGCGAACTGACGATTTACACACGGCACGCTCATGCAGAAAACGGCGGTCATCCTGCTGCTAGCGACGTTGCTGCTGGTGACGATTGGCGTCGTCATGCTGTTCAGCACCAGTTCGCTGTACGCGCGCGAGAGGTATGGTGACCCGAACTATCTCCTGAAACGCCAACTGGTCTGGCTGGCCATCGGCGCGGCGGGTTGCGTGGCGGCGGCTTCGACGCCCTATCCGCAGCTTCGCAAGTGGTGCGTGCCGTTGTTGGTGCTTACGGCGGTGTTGCTGGTGTTGGTGCTGGTGCCGGGCGTAGGCCGCCGGATCGGCGGGGCGCGGAGATGGTTGAGTTGGGGCGGTTTTCAGTTGCAACCGTCGGAGTTTGCCAAGCTGGCGTTGATCATCTGGCTGGCGCATTACCTGTCGAAAGAGAAACGACGCATCGAAAAATTCGGGCGCGGTTTTCTCCTTCCGATGACGGTGACGGGCGCGTTTCTCGGGCTGATTCTCCTCGAGCCGGACTTTGGCACGACGGCGCTGCTCGGCATGGTGGCGTTTGCGATGTTGTTCATTGCCGGTGTGCGGCTGGCGTATTTGTTGCCGACGGCGCTGGCCGGTGTGAGCGCGTTTGGCGTGTTGATCTGGCAGGACCCGATTCGCGCCGAGCGGATGCTGGCGTATCTCGATCTCGAAAAATACAAGGCCGGCAAAGGCTACCAGGTCTGGCAGGCCATGCTCGCCTTCGGCTCCGGCGGCGTCAACGGCCTCGGCCTCGGCAACAGCCGCCAAAAAATGTTCTGGCTGCCGGAGGCGCACACTGATTGCATCGCCGCAATCGTCGGCGAGGAACTCGGCTTGATCGGGATGGTGGCGTTGCTGGCGTTGTTCCTGACGCTGCTGGTGTGCGGCGTCATCATCGCCATGAAAACGCCGGACCTCAACGGCCAGTATCTCGCGCTCGGCATCACGATGCTGATCGCGTTGCAGATGCTCATCAACATCGGCGTCGTGACGGCGTGGCTGCCGACCAAGGGGTTGCCGCTGCCCTTCATCAGCTACGGTGGGTCGAGTTTGATGATGAACCTTGTCGCCGTCGGCATGTTGCTCAGCATTGTCCGCCACGGCGCGGACCAGCCGGCGAACGAGACGCAGGAATTTTTCGCGCAACAACAGGAGCCGCTCCCGATATGAGGATCATCATCGCTTGCGGCGGCACCGGCGGCCATCTCTTTCCGGGAGTGGCCGTGGCGGAGGCGTTGCTGTCGCGCCGGCACGAAGTGCGGTTGCTCGTTTCCGAGAAGGCCGTGGACGAGACCGCGTTGCGTTCGCTCACCGTTCGCGGGGGCAGCGCGCTCAGCGTGCGCTCCTTGCCGGCGGTCGGCTACAACGGCGCGCGGCAGGCGCTCCGGTTCGGCGCCGGGCTGGCGCGCGCCACGCGGCAGTGCGCGGCGCTTTGCCGGGAGTTCGCCCCGCACGCGGTGCTCGGGATGGGCGGTTTTACCAGCGCGCCGGCCGTGCTGGCGGCACGCTGGAAAGGCGCGCCGTCGCTCATCCACGAATCCAACGCCATCCCGGGAAAGGCGAACCGCTGGGCGTCCTTCCTCGTCGGGCACATTGCCGTGGGTCTCGCGGAGTGCGCTCGTTTCTTCGGGCGGAAACCGGTCACCATCACCGGCACGCCGATCCGATCCTGCTTGCGCAAGGGGAAAATCGCCGGCGCCCGTGAACAACTCGGCCTTGATCCATCGCGCGCGACCGTTCTCGTGGTCGGCGGGAGCCAGGGCGCGCGCGCCATCAACGAAGCCATCGCCTGCGCGCTGCCGTGGCTCGACGGCTGGACGGAGCGCGCGCAATTCATCCACCTCAGCGGCGCGCGCGACGAAGCGTTCCTGCGCGACGCGTACGGGGCCAACGGTTTCACCGCGAACGTCATGGGATTTTGCGACCGGATGGAACTGGCCTACAGCGCCGCCGACGTGGTCATCAGCCGGGCCGGCGCGGGCACGCTGAGTGAGATCGCGGCGTTCGGCCTGCCGTCCATTTTGATTCCGTATCCATTCGCCGCAGCCGATCATCAGGCGCACAACGCGCAGGTGTTTGAACGCGCCGGCGCGGCGCGGATGATCCGCCAGTCGCAACTCGGCGGCCATCATGCGGAAAAAGGCGAACGGCTCGGCGACGCCATCGCGTCGTTGCTCGGCGACGAGGCGCAGCGCCGGCGCATGGGCGAGGCCGCCCGGTCGCTCGCGGTCCTCGATGCGGAACAGCGCATTGCCAATTTGATCGAACAGCATGCCCACCAAACAACAACTCATTGACCTGCTGGCCGCCAAGCCGCGCCGCGTCCATTTTGTCGGGATCGGCGGCGTCGGAATGAGCGGTCTGGCGCGGCTGCTTCTCCAGCAAGGCCACACGGTCAGCGGCTCCGATGCCGCGCCCAACGGCCTTGCCGACAATCTCCGCCAACTCGGCGCCACCGTTTACGCCGGCCATGATGCCGCGTTTGTTCCTGCCGACGCCGAGTTGGTCATTTTCACCCCTGCGATTGCCGAGACCAATCCGGAACTGCGCGCCGCCGCCGAACGCGGCCTGCCGTGCGTCACGCGCGGCCTGTTGCTGCCGGCGTTGATGAATCACCGCTACAACGTCGCCGTCGCCGGCACGCACGGCAAGACGACCACCAGCTCGATGATCGCGCAGATTCTCTCGCGCAGCGACAGCGCGCCGAGTTTTTGCGTCGGCGCCCACGTGCCGTCGCTCGGCGCCAACGCGCAGCTTGGCGCCGGGAAATATTTCGTCGCGGAAGCCTGTGAAAGCGACGGCACGCTCATTCATTACACCCCGGAATACGCCGTCTGCCTCAATATCGAGGCCGAACATCTTGACCATCACGGCACGATGGAACATTTGGTGGCCACGTTTGAGACGCTGTTCGTGAGCACGCGCAGCGCGGTGTTTTACTGCGCCGATTGCCCGAACTGCGCGGCCCTTGCGCCGAGGGCGCGGCAGGCGATTTCCTTCGGGCTGGGCGAGAGCGCGGATTACCGGGCGCTCGGCATCCAGCCGACCCCGCGCGGCAGCCGGTTCACCGTCGCGTGCCGCGGCGAAAAAATCTGCACCATCGAACTCGTCATTCCCGGCCGCCAGAACGTCGTCAACGCCCTTGCCGCCGTCGCCGTTGCCGATCAACTCGGCCTGCCGCTCGACAAGATCGCCGGCGCGCTGGCCGCGTTCACCGGGGCGAAACGCCGGTTCGAGCGCAAGCACGACGCCGACGGCATCGTCGTGGTGGACGACTACGCGCATCACCCGACTGAAATCCGCGCGACCATCGCCGCGGCGCGGACGCTCGGGTTCCGTCGCATTGTCGTCGCCTTCCAGCCGCACCGCTACACGCGCACGCAGGCGTTGCGCAACGAATTTGCGACCGCCTTCCAGGACGCGGACAAACTTTTCCTGACCGACGTGTACGCCGCCAGTGAACCGCCGATTCCCGGTGTGACCGGGAGAACGATTTGTGACGCCGTCGTTGGCGCGGGGCAGGGGAACGTTGTGTACGAACCCGCTCTTGCCACACTGGCGCAGCAACTCATGGCCGAGGCGCAGCCGGGCGACTTGGTGTTGGTGATGGGGGCGGGCGACATCACCAAGGTCGCGGCCGCCGTTGCGGAAGGACTTCGAAAACCCATGCCATCGAAAATGCGAAACCTGGAAGCGGACTTGCGCGCGTTGTTGTCCGAGGACGCAAGGCTCCGTCAGAACGAACCGATGTCGAAGCACACCTCCATGCGCGTTGGCGGCCCGGCCGAATGGTTTGTGGAGCCGCGCGACGAACACGACCTGGCGAAGCTGCTTCACTATTGCCACGTCCGGGAGATTCCCGTCACCGTGATCGGGCGCGGCACGAACCTGGTGGTGCGCGACGGCGGGATTGCGGGCGTGGTGGTGCACCTGGAAGGCCCTGAGTTCACGAAGATCGAGGCGGACGGCGAACAGATCATCGCGCGCGGCGGCGCGAGCCTGAAGTTGATCGTCAACGAGGCGAAAAAGCGCGAGATTGGCGGCTTGGAGTTTTTGAATGGCATCCCCGGCTCGCTCGGCGGCGCGTTGCGGATGAACGCCGGCGCGATGGGGCGGCAATTGTTTGATGTCCTCGATTCGGTGCGCTATATCACTTTCAGCGGTGAGGTGCGCACTGCCGGGGCGCGGACGTTGCCGGTGACGTACCGGAACTGTTCCGTCTTCCAAAACCACATTGCGCTGTCGGCGATCCTGCGCGGCCAGCGCGCGCCGCGCGCCGTGATTGAGGCGGCGCTGCGACAGTTCGATGAGCGGCGGTGGGCGACACAGCCGCGGCAGCACAGCGCCGGCTGCGTCTTCAAGAATCCCGATGCCATTTCCGCCGGCAAGTTGATTGACGAACTGGGACTGAAGGGCGCGCGGGTCGGCGGCGCCCGCGTTTCCGACAAACACGCCAATTTCATCGTGAACGACGGCGGCGCCACCGCAACCGATGTGCTGGAGTTGATCGGCATGGTGCGCGACCGCGCGCGCCGCGAGCGCGGCATCGAACTGGAACCGGAAGTGATGATTGTAGGAAGGGAGCCATGAACAAACTGCACGTCGCCGTCTTGATGGGCGGCCCATCCACCGAGCACAAGATTTCGAAAAAAACCGGCGAAGCCGCCGTGCGCGCGCTGCACGCGGCCGGCATGCGCGTCAGCCCGGTGAACATGCACGGGGAGGACTTCGAGTTGCCGGCGGGCACGGACGTGGTGTTCAATGCGTTGCACGGCACCTTCGGCGAGGACGGGCAGGTGCAGCGGATCCTGGAACTGCGCGGCGTGCCGTACACCGGTTCCGACGCCGGGGCGAGCGCGCGCGCGTTCGACAAGGCCGCCGCGAAGAACATTTTCGTGCGCGCCGGCGTGCCGACGCCCGGCCACATCGTCGTGGAGCGGGACGTGCGCCCCTTGGCGGCGATGAAACCGCCGGTCGTGGTGAAACCGGCCCGGCAAGGATCGAGCTACGGCGTCACGATCGTGACGGATGCGGCGAAATTGGAACAGGCGATTGTGCAGGCGTGGCATTACGACCAGAAGCTGCTGGTCGAACAGTTTGTGAAGGGGCGCGAGTTTACCGTCGGCATCCTCGACGGGTGCGCGTTGCCGGTCATCGAGATCCGGACGAACCGGGAATTTTTCGATTACGAGGCGAAGTACAACGGCGAGAGCGAGGAGATCGTGCCGGCGGAGATTGACGCGTTGACGGCGCAGCGCATCCAGGACGCGGCGTTGCGGGCGCACGAGTGCCTGGGGTGCCGCGATTACTCGCGCGTGGACGTGATGCTTGGCGCGGACGGTGAATTGTTTGTGCTGGAGGTGAACACGTTGCCCGGCTTGACGGAGCAAAGCCTCTTGCCCAAGGCGGCGTGCGCGGCGGAAATCAGCATGGAACAACTCTGCTCGCGCCTGGTCGAGATGGCGATGGAACGACGCGTGGAGGCTGTCGCGGCATGAGATTCGGCAACACACGCAAGCGCCGCAACCAATACTTGTTGGATGTGAAGGTGCACACCGAGGCGCGCAATCGCGCCCGCGTGCGCTGGGTCGGTTCGTGGCTTGCCGCAGCCGTGGTGATTTCCCTGACCAGCTATGGCCTGTACCGGATGGGCGGCTACGGGTTGAACCGGTTGTTGTTTGAAAACCCGCGTTTTGCCATCACGCGCATCAACGTTGAGACTGACGGCGCGCTCACGCCGCAACAGGTCATGCGGTTTGCCGGGGTGCGGGTCGGGCAGAATATTTTCACCGTGAACCTCCGCGAGGCGCAGCGGAATCTCACGTTGATCCCGCAGGTCAAGAGCGTGGAGATCCGCCGTGAATTGCCGCGGCGGCTTGTCATCCGCCTCCAGGAACGCGCCGCCGTGGCCCGCCTCCAGCCGTCGAGCCGGCAGTTGGACGCCAGCGTCTTCTACGTGGACCGGGCCGGCGTCGTGATGAAACCGATTCATTTCAACGACGGCACTGTCATTCAACCGTTGATGGCACACTCGTTGCCCGTGTTGACCGGGGCGGCGCTCGCCGATGTGCGGGTCGGGCGCGCTGTCGAGTCCGAGCAGGTGTACCGCGCGCTGGCGTTGCTGGACGCCCTGGAACAGACCGGCGCGGGCGTGACCCTGGAGGTTGGGCAGATTGATTTGTCCAGGCCGCGCCACCTGACGTTGACCACCAAACAACAGATGAGCGTGCGGTTTGACACGGAGAATTACCGTGTGCAACTGCGACGGTTGAAGGCGATCCTCGCCTGGGCACAGCAACAACATCGCACCGTCGCCAGCGTGGACCTCACGGTCAGCCGCGGCGTCCCCGTCACGTTCGCAGACGATGCGCGCGCGCCGCGGACCACCCCAACCCGGAGAACGTAAACCGCCATGACAAACACCGAACAGATCATTGTCGGCCTCGAAGTGGGCACCTCCAAGACCTGCGCCGTTGTCGGTGAAGTTCTCGATGCCGACAACCTTCAGGTCATCGGCCTTGGCCAGGCCGCTTCGCGCGGCGTCCGCAAAGGCGAGATCGTGGACATGGAAGCCGCCGGGCAGAGCATCCACGACGCCATTGCCGAGGCGGAGGACAGCGCCAGCGTCGAGATTCACAACGTGTACGCCAGCGTCACCGGCGGACACGTTCGATGTTTCAACAATCGCGGCAGCGTGGTGGTTGCCAACGACGACGGCGAGATCACCGACGAAGAAGTCCGCAGCGTGCTCCGCAACGCCAAGGCGGTCAACATCCCGCACGACCACGTCATCATCCATTCCATCCGGCAGCATTTCTTCGTGGACGGGCATGACGGCATCCAGAATCCCATCGGCATGATGGGCGCGCGGCTCGACGCTGACGTTCACATCATTCACGGCATCCGCACCCGCCTCCAAAACACCATCCGCTGCATCAAGGAAGTGCCGCTCGACCTCGCCAACATTGCCGTCAGCAGTTTCGCTTCCTCGCTGGCCGTGCTCACCACCGAAGACCAGCAACACGGCGCCCTCGTCCTCGACATGGGCGGCGGCACCACGGATTACATCGCCTTCACCAACGGCGCCATCCGTCACAGCGGCGTCCTCGCCGTGGGCGGCGACCACATCACCAATGACATCGCCGTCGGCCTGCGCCTGCCGATTCCGCGCGCCGAAAAAATCAAGATCGATCACGGCTCCGTCCAATGGCCCGTGGACGAGGAGATCATCACCCTCAAGGCTGATCTCGGTCTTCCCGACCGCCAGATTTCCAGGGAACAACTCTGCCACATCATGAATCTCCGCGTCGAAGAGACGTTGACGCTGGTGAAACAAGAGCTGGAGAAAGCCGGCTTCCTTCCGTACCTCCGCGCCGGCGTCTTCATCACCGGCGGCTGCGCCCGCCTTCGCGGGCTTCAGGCGCTGGCCGAGGAAATCTTCGGCCTGCCCGTCCACATCAGCCACAGCCAGATCGTCAGCGGCCCCACGTCCGCCATCGAAAGCCCCGAATACTCGACGGCCATCGGCCTCATCCGATTCGCCATCGGCAACCAGCGCGACCAACATCAACCACCCAGCATCGGACACAAGATCGGCCAGACGTTCCACAGCCTTCTCCAACGTGCCCGCTCCCTGTTCATGTGAGCCGGAGAAACCCATGACCACACCCCGCAAACCTGCCACCGCCAAGAACGACGCAGACGCTGCGCCGCGCCGGTTCCGACTCAAACTCATCGGCGTCGGCGGCGCCGGCGGCAACTGCATCCACCAGATTGCCGCCACCACCGGCGCGCTTGATGGCGTCGAATTGCTCGCCGTCAACACCGATCTCCAGGCGCTCGACGCCGTTGAGGGCGCCGACAAACTCCAGATCGGCGCCACCGTCACGCGCGGCCTCGGCACCGGCGGCGATCCCGATGTCGGCGCTGCCGCAGCGCAGCAGGATGCCGAACAACTCGAAGCCGCCCTCCGGCACGCTGACGTCGTGTTCCTCACCGCCGGCCTCGGCGGCGGCACCGGCACCGGCGCCAGCCCGATCCTTGCCAAACTCGCCAAGGAACAGGGCGCGCTCGTCCTCGCCTTCGTGGCGCTGCCGTTTGCCTTCGAGGGCGCGCGCCGCCGTCATCAGGCGGATGCCGGCCTCGAACAACTGAAAGCGCAGGCCGACGCCGTCATCTGTATTCCCAACGACCGCCTCACGCGCATCATCGGCGAGAACGCGCCCGTCACCGAAGCGTTCAAGCGCGGCAACGAGATCGTCGCCAGCGGCGTGCGCGCCGTCTGGCAATTGCTCTCCCGCAAAGGGCTGATCAACCTCGATTTCGCCGACCTCCGCGCCACGCTCGGCGGCAAACACGGCGAAGGCGTCTTCAGTCACGCCGAGGCCAGCGGCCCCGACCGCCTGCGCGATGCCATGAAATGCCTCATGGACAATCCGTTGTTTGACGGCAGCGACACGCTCGCCCGCGCCGACGGCATTTTGGTGAGCATTCTCGGCGGCCCCGACCTCACGCTTGCCGATGTCCAGCGAGCCACCGAACCGATTTCCCGCGTCGCCCAGCGCGCTCATGTCATCATGGGCGCTGCCATTGACGAGGACTACGTTAATCGCCTGGGCATCACCATTATTGCGGCACAGAGCGTCGTCGCCAAACGCACCGCCCCCGGCGTTGCCATCCGCGCGCCGGCCCGTCCGCAATCGCCACCCGTCGCTTCTCCTAAACCCGCATCCTCCGGCGAACCGGGCAAACCGGTGCAAGAGACGCTTCCGCTCGAAGGTGTCACGCGCGGCACCTTCACCGCCGGCGAACCGACGATCTACAACGGCGAAGACCTCGACTATCCAACGTTCCTCCGCCGCGGTGTTAGTTTGAAGAGGTAGCGTTCGTAGGCAGTCACGAAGAGTCTCAACGCTGTAAAGTGCAAACCCGGCCCATCAGAGCTTGAAACCTGAAAAACCGAGAGGTCAATCCAATCAATGGCGTATGTGAATTGGGGAGGGGCCGAAGGGCGTCACTCTGTAACCTGTAAATCCGCGCATTCGGAACAAAATCAGAACACGGTTCAAGGAGGGAGCAGGCAGTGGTCTGTTGTTGCCAAGCGACCTTCATTGTGCGGCCAGTCGCGGAATTCTGTTATAATTATAACAAAAGTCCGCGACTCTGGGAGGCGAGTGGCCAAGTTGGCGCGCACAGCAATAAGACGATTGCGAATCGCAGGGGACGGTGTAGTCTGGCGGTGATGAAAAACGGAACTCGCATTTTGAAATCGTTGTTGATCGTCCCCGTGGGCATGGCACTTTGCGGATGCGGTTCGGAGAAGGTGGAACCGCAGGCCGAAGGGCAGCCGGGGCGGCCGGATACGAAGGCGGTGGAGGCGGCGCGGATCGTTGGCTACGACGGCAAACAGATGCGCAAGACCGTTGACAACGCGCTCAACAAGACCGAGGAACGCAACAGGGAACTTGAGAACGTGACCAAGGAGTGATGTCGCATTGCGCGTGTTGCAGGTCAATTCCCGGTTCGACGGCGGCGGCGTTGACAACCAGACGCTCGATTTGGTTCTCGGCCTGCAACGAGCCGGCGATGACGTCTGGCTCGCGGTTGCGGCCGGGAGCCGCTGGGAGGCAAAGGCGCGCGGACTTGGCCTGCGCGTGGAAACCTACCGACGCCGAAGCCTTCTCAAAGGTCCCCGCATCCGGCGCTGGATCGGGTTGATTCGTCGGCACCGGATTGAGATCATTCACGCGCATCACGACACCGATTATTGGCCGGCGATTGTGGCGGCGCGTTTGGCCGGTCGGGGGACGCGGGTGGTGATTACCCGGCATCTCGCGTACGCTCCCCGACGGTTGGGACGGTGGTGTTTCTTGCGATTGGCGGATGTGGTGGCGGTGTCGCGGGCGGTTGAGAATGCGCTCCGCAGCGGGATGCGCGGTCCCCAAGAACGAGTGCACCAGATTCATTGCGGGATTGATGTTCATCGGTTTTCAACGGAGCGAAGTCCGTCGGCGTGGGAGTACCGTCGCCGGCGCGGATGGCGGGACGAGGAGGTTGTGTTTGGCGTGGTCGGCAGTTTCAACGGGTTGCGCGGGAAAGGCCAGGTTCTGTTCCTTGAAGCGGCGGCGCGCTTGCGACAAGAAAAAACGGCGGCTCGTTTCGTGTTGGTGGGTGAAGGGACGATGAAACCATCGCTGGAAGAACTCATCCGTTCACGCGGACTGGAAACCGTGGCGACCATGATTTCGTTTACCGAGGAGATTCCGCTGGTGATGAGCGCCCTCGATGTGTTGGTGCATCCGGCGGTTGGGAGGGATGCGTTTCCCTTGGTGATTCTGGAGGCGTTCGCGTCCGGCAAACCGGTCATCGGTTCCCGTCTCGATGGAATTCCGGAGTCCGTGCTCCATGACATCAATGGTCTGTTGGTGCCTCCCGGCGATGTGCAGTTGCTGGTCGCAGCCATGAAGAAGCTGTTGGAATCGCCGGAGTTGCGCCGTCGCATGGGGGAAGCGGGACGCCTTCGTGTTTGCGAACATTTTTCCACCGAACAGCTTGTCCGTCGCACCCGGCAGTTGTACGTGGAGGCGCTTGCCCATGACTGATGGAACGGTCGCCATGCGGCGTTACTACTATTCGTTGAAGCCCTTCCGGGAAGTGTTCCGCACCGGCGTGCCGGTCCTGACGTATCATAAACTGGGGCCGAGTCCGCGAGGCGTGCGGTTGCGCAAGCTGTATGCCGGTGCGGACTTGTTTGCCCGGCAACTGGCGGAACTGCGCGAGGCCGGTTACAAGACCATCGCGTTGGGTCAGGTGAGGGGCGCGTGGTCGAACCCGCAACAGCGATTGGCGTTGACCTTCGATGACGGGTTTTACAACGTGCTGCAACACGCGCTGCCGGTTCTTGCGGCGAACGGGTTTTGCGCGACGCAGTTTCTCGTGGCCGGTTTGTTGGGGCGCGCCAACGAATGGGAGTTGCGCGAAAGTGAGGCGCGCGAGTTGTTGATGGACGAGGCGCAAGTGCGGGAGTGGCTCGCAGCCGGGCAATGCATCGGCTCGCACAGTTGCACCCATCCGCGCCTGACGAGGATTCCGCTGGGGGAAGCGCGGCGGGAGATCGCCGACAGCAAGAAGGCGCTCGAAGACCGGTTCGGCGTGGCCGTGGAACATTTTTGCTATCCGTACGGCGACTGGAACGAGGCGGTTCGCGACGCGGTGGCGGAAGCGGGTTATCGGACTGCCTGCACCACTGACGTGGGCATCAATCGACCGGGTCTTTCTCCATTTGCACTGAAACGGCTCTCTGCGCGGTATATTCCGCGCACGTTGAAGACGTTGCTACACCGCTTTGGGGGATGATGTCCCGGTGCGCATGGAGTGTTCGAGGTCGCCATAGAAGCGCAGGTCGTTGGCGTTCACCGTGCGCCTGTCGGCCCTCTTCATGTCGAGGATGTGAAGTGGATTGGGGATGTTGAGAACCAGGCCGGAGGAGAGCGTTTTGCGCGTGATGGGGAAGAACCGCTCCTTCGGGAACCGGAAGTCATAATGAGGCGCGTCCACAAACCCGGAGTTCGGCACGTACACAAAGACATCGAGGAAAGAGTCTCGGCGGGAGAACATGAACGGGCGCAGGTTGCGGATGGCTCGGATATGTTTGGATGTGCCAGTCTTTTGTGCTGAGACCTTGCGGACAATGCTGACATCGTACTGGGACGAGACGTGCCCCGTGGCAATCCGCTCCGCAATGGTGAACCCATTTCGTTTCGCCAGCGCGTGGAATCGGGGGATGTCCGTCTCAAAAACCGCCAAGTCAATGTCGGCGTGCAGCCGGTAGTACTCGCCGGCGTGCAGGGCCAAGGCGATGCCGCCGACGAGCAGGACGAAATCGTTGTCCAGCAAGCCGGTGCTGTGCAGGTCCTTTTCCAACAGCGCAATCTGCGCTGCCGACGGTTTGCGGTAGAGCTTGAACCTGCGCGGATGAATGATGACAGCCATGCGGCACGGATAGTACAGGCTTCCGTCAACTTGTCCATTTCCTCTTTGCCATCAGGCTGGACGCGCAACAGGGGAGGGCGTATGCTGTTGGCACGAAATGGAGGATTGATATGAAAAAGATCGTTTCGTGGTTGAGTCTTGCTGTTGTGGCGATGCTGTTGGTCGCGGGAGCGTCAGCCCGTCCTGACGAGGGCGACCGCCGGTTGATGGAGCGTTTGGAGCGGATGGAACAACAGGTGCAACGGTTGTCGGCGATGCAGGACCGCTCGCCGGGCCGGATCGGACGACCGGACGGGCCGCGCGGCCCCCTGTGCCCACCCGCGATGCAAGCGTCCCGCCCGATGCCCCCGTCGGGGCCGGCGTGTCCAGTCACGCCGAGGCACATGCAGAAAATCGGATGCGCCGTGCGGACGCTGATATTCCTGGCCATCGTCGTCAACATCATCCTGGCCGTGTGGGTGTACAGCGATACCCGCAAACAAAGCGAAAGCCGGGGAATCTTCATTGTGCTGGTGTTGCTCGCCGGCCTGCCGGCGGCGATCCTGTATGCGTTGATTCGACTGGGTGATCGCGTGGGCCAGAAGCCGTCCTGATGGCCTGTATCGCTGAGGAACTCGCCAAGCTGACTGCGCCGGGTGAATTGTGCGAGAAGCTCGGCGAAGGAAAAGTCCGGTGCGTGGCGTGCGGACACCGCTGCGTCATTCCGGACGGACGCGATGGCGTGTGTCGCGTCCGTTTCAACCGGGGCGGCACGTTGTTTGTGCCGCACGGCTACGTCTCCGGCGCGCACGCCGATCCCATCGAGAAAAAGCCGTTCTTCCACGCCTTGCCCGGCAGCGTTGCAATGAGTTTCGGAATGCTCGGCTGCGATTTTCATTGTGACTACTGCCAGAACTGGCTCACCTCGCAGACGCTACGCGATCCACAGAGCATCGCGCCCGTGTCGCGAGTCACGCCGGAGCGGTTTGTGGCGCTGGCGGTCGAGGCGGGCGCAGCGTCGGTGTGCAGCACCTACAACGAACCGCTCATCACCAGCGAATGGGCGGTGGCGATTTTCAAGGAAGCGCGCACACACGGGCTGCGGACCTGTTGTGTTTCCAATGGCCATGGCACCGACGAGGCGCTCGATTACCTGCAACCGTGGGTGGACTGGTTCAAGGTTGACCTCAAGAGTTTCGACGACCGCAGCTACCGCCAGCTCGGCGGCAAACTCGACGCGGTGCTGCGAACCATCGAGGGATTGTGGCGGCGAAAAATCTGGGTCGAGGTCGTCACACTGGTTGTGCCGGGGTTCAACGACAGCGACGCCGAGTTGCGTGACATCGCGAAGTTTGTGGCCGGTGTTTCGACGGATATTCCGTGGCACGTCACGGCGTTTCATCTGGATTACCGGATGGAAGATCGTGGCGCGACGAGCGCCCGACAACTGTTGCGCGCCTGCGAAATCGGCGTCGAATCGGGATTGCATTACGTTTATGCCGGCAATCTGCCCGGCATGACGCGCGAGTGGGAGAACACGCGCTGCCCGAATTGCCGGGAGACGTTGATCGAGCGGCGCGGGTTCACCGTGCTGGCGAATCGGTTGACGCCGACAGGCGGTTGTCCGAAGTGCGCCGCCGCAATTGCAGGACGGTGGCGGTGACGATTCACAGAGACGATTTGAGGGTGATCCTCGACGGACCGGCCACGATCATGGGCATCCGTCGGTCGCTGGCAGCGGGCCGGTGGCCTGTGGAGAAGCTCCGCGCTCATCAGGAGAGCCGGCTCCGCTGGTTGCTGAACCACGCCTATCAGAACGTGCCGCTGTATCGGGCGTTGTATGATGAGGTAGGTTTCCGGCCCGAACATTTCCGCACGCTTGCGGACCTGAATCGTGTGCCGATGTTGACGAAGACGCGCGTTCGGTCGGCGGCGACGGCGGAGTGCCTGGCTCGCGGCACAGATCCGAGCCGTTGTTACGAGATCCGCACCAGCGGCAGCACGGGGTCGCCGCTGCGGATCCTGCTTTCCCGTCACGATGACAGGTGGCAACGTGTGACGGCGTGGCGGATTCTGTTTGAGCACGGATACCGGCTCACGGACCGGACGCTGCAAATTGATTCCACGCCGGCGCGACAGTTTGCCGTGCAACGTCTCGGTGTGGCGCGGAAACAGTGGCTCTCCACCGGCGATTCACCGGAAACATGGATGGCCGCCCTTCAGCAGTATCGTCCGCACGTGCTGGTGGCGACAGCGTCGGTGCTGCATCTGTTGGCCGAGAACCTTTTGTCCAAAGGCATCATCGCGCATTCGCCGCGATTGGTGGTCAGCGACGACGAGAGCCTCACGCCGGCTACGCGGGCACTCGTGTCCCGTGTTCTCGGGCGCGACCCGGTGGATGTGTACGGCCTTTGCGAAGTTTCCAATTTTGCATGGCAATGCGAACAGCGCGACGGACATCATGTCAGCGCCGATAGCCACGTGGTTGAGGTGTTGGCTTCGCCGGGAGAAGCCGGGCCGATTGTGGTCACGGCGTTGGGAATGACCGGGATGCCGTTCATCCGCTATGAAACCGGCGACGTGGCTGTCGCAGAAGACAGCCCCTGCAAGTGTGGACGCACCTTGCCGCGTCTGCGCCATTTGTACGGAAGGGCGGTGGACTCGGTGGTGTTGCCGTCGGGGCGGCGATTGCTCTGGCCGTTCTTCTATCATTTCTTCAATCGCTATCCGGGGTTGCGCCGGTGGCGGGTGTTGCAGGACGAACCGGGCCGGTTGGGTGTCGAAGTGGTCGGGATGGAGGGTGAGACAAATGCGTTGGCGAACGCTCTGCGCGAAGCGCTGCCCGAGCCGATGGCCGTGACTGTGGTTTGCGTGGGCGAAATCACCCTCCGACCGCGTGAGAAAGTGCGCATGGTGGTCTCGCGCGTTGGCGGGTCCATTGCGGGGGCGTCATGATCGAGACACTCCGCACGGCGATGTTGTTGCGGCATTTGTGTGCCAATGTGCGCCGTGATCCTGTCATCCTTGCAGCCGAGCAGGACCGGTTGTTGCGACACACGGTGGAACACGCCTGGCGGCATGTTCCGTTTTATCGGCGTTACTGGTTGGACGCCGGGTTCGATCCGAAGAAGTTCGGTGGCCTTGCCGACCTCGAACGGATTCCGATTGTGTCGCGCGCGACACTCGATCCCGCGGCTCGCGCCGGTGAGTTGCTGGCCACCGGGGTGGATCGTGAACAATGCACGTGGCTGGACACAACGGGAACGGGCGGGATGCCGTTGCGCATTTACAAGCAACGGCGCGAAGAACGTGTCCGTCGCGCCGTTGGGTTGCGCATCTGGCTGGAACACGGTTTCTCGTGGCGCGATGCAACGGTGGACTTCCAGCGCGACGCCGGGCCGTCGCATCCTCTTCAGCGATTCGGCATCGCTCCCAAGGAGTTCATTCTCTGCGATGTCCCGGCGGAGCAACGGTTGTCCCGGTTCCTTGCGATGAAGCCCGCCGTGGTTGTCGGCACGGCAACGGCGTTGCGCCGCATCGCGCGCGACGTCCAGCGCGCCGGTGTCGCGGTGCGACGTCCCCGCGTGGTGTTCTGCGCCGGTGAATACGCCGACACGTTTACGCGCCGGCTGGTGAAGAGCGTGTTCGGCACCGAGCCGGTGGGAGTCTATGGACAGAGCGAAGTTGGCTACATCGGGTGGCAGTGCGAACAGCGGGGCGCGTTCCACCTCAATGCGGACACGCATCTGGTCGAAGTCCGGCGCGACGGACGCGCGGCGCGCCCCGGCGAGCTTGGCCGGCTGATTGTGACCGACCTGTATGCGCGCACCATGCCGTTTCTCCGGTACGATGCCGGTGACTTGGCCATTGCCGGCGGGGAAACGTGTTCGTGCGGGCGCACATTGCCGGTGGTGCAGTCAATGGAAGGGCGGGTCTCCGGTGTTCTTGTTGCGGCGGATGGCCGTCCTGTGACAGCCTGCGCCGTAGTCGAGGCGCTCTGCGAACACATCCTACTCGAAGACGTCCAAGTCGTGCAGCACGCCACCGGCGAGATCGAGCTTGTTGTGGTGGAGACAGCGGCGACTCAGGACAACATCGCTGCTATTGTTGCCGCGCTGGAACAGTTGTTGGGCCGGTCAGCGGTCGTCTCGACCAAACCGCAGTGGGCATCGCCGCGCGATTGGAAGACGCGCAGCGTCGTGTCGCATTTCTTCACCGCGCGTGACAGTGGTGATCGGTAGGAGCCACTGCTGCGCGTCTGGGTAGAGTGGAGTTACAGATCGAGTTCTGTGAGTAATTGCTCGACGCTCAAGCCATGATGAGCAGCGACGGTTTTGAGGATGCCGTGCAATGTGCCGACTTTCAGCGGGTGATGAGTCGGAACCGTTTCGTGGTGTTCGCCGCTGCGTTGTGTGGTGACGCGAATGTGGGAGCCGGTTTGACGGGTGACTGCGTATCCCAATCGCCGCAAGGCCGAGACCAATTCAGGACCAGTCACGTCGCGGGGAATCTTCATCAGGCCAGCACTTCGTCCCGGACAAAATGCAGGCGGATGATGCGTGGGCGATCAGGATCGTTTTCGTCGAAATGGCAATTCACGGCATCTTTAATCATGCTGCGCAATTCGTCGAGCGTGTCGCCCTGCGTGTGGATGGCATAGCCAAGTGCATGGGCGTGGTAACCGCCGTCCACTTCGTCTTCTTGTACCTCGAAGATGATCTCTTTCATTTCGAAATCACTGTAGCGGATGACCGGTGCGAGCGCAAAGTTCAACCAGGTTGGCCGTTTCGCGCCATGGCTGCAGAAAGGGCGCGCCCGGTGACGAACGCGGGGAGCGACGGGCCGAGGCGGATGTTCTTGATGCCGAGGTAGAGCAGCGTCAGCAGGATGCAGACGGCTTTCTGCTCGTACCACGAGAGGATCAACGAGAGCGGCAAGTCGTGAGCGGCAAGTCGTTGACGCCGCAGTTGAACTCGGCTACATCCGGAAACCGTTTTACGACGACCTCCCGTTCGGCCCGGATGCCTGCGCCGAGTAACAAGCTGGTGCTCCGTCAACCTTCATCTGGAGGGCCACGCTCTGTCGTGGCCGACTGTCGGAAATGGACGCGACGAAGCGCGTCCCTCCAGACAGCCCTTCTATCGAGCTTCGCAAGTTCTCTTTCGGTTGGCTTGACCGTGAACCCGATTTCCGGCAAGATGCGCCCCCGAAAGGAATGGAAATGCAACGAGAGGAAAATTTCGCAAGCGTCGCCGACGCTTCGGCCGGTCAGGAGAGGTTCGGGACTCCTCCCTTAACCCCAATACCGATTAGATTTTTCGTTCTTTGCTGGGGATGATTTCATATTGGATTGCGCCCTGCCATTCTTGGCGACGTAACAACCGGGGCCAACTTCCCACGGGTTGGCGCACCGCTCGTGGACAACTC
>VHCW01000057.1 GCA_016871575.1 Verrucomicrobiota bacterium | reverse complement strand
CAAGACTGGAATGGATGCGCGCCGACCGGCGGACTCGCGGGAGGCGGCCGGTTTCTGGCTCTTCGATTCTTCCACGGCTAAACCTCAACGCCGCACACACCGAAAACCGACGGAGTTGGGCCCGGCGTCCGGGGAGTCGGAGTACCGATTCGCGGACCGACAATAGTACGCGTAGCCGGCCCAACCGCCGCCCCGCAACAGCCGTGATGAACCAGATGTTGGACCGGGAGTGTCGGCCTGTGTTGCCCCGACATTCGAGTACCAACCGCTCGCCCACCAATCCCAACACCACTCCCAGACATTACCGGCCATGTCGTATAGCCCATACCCATTCGGTGCAAATGACCCCACCGGACTCGTGTAGGGTATCCCACCAGTGTTGTACGACGGATGATAGCCAGATGTGGGACTCACATCGTAAGAGTAATACGGCTGGCCGCCGCTCCAATAACTGTAATAATTCGCCTGACTATGGGTGATGGTGTCCACATTCGACCACGGGAACCGTTTCCCGCTCAACCCACCTCGCGCCGCCTTTTCCCATTCCGCCTCTGTCGGCAACCGGTAGCCGTTGGCATTCCAGTGTACCCAATCATTCGCCACATTCACGTTGCCCGTCTTGTAGATGGTGGTCTTGGCCGCGCTGGTGTAGTAACACGGCGTCCGCCCCTCCTTCTCCGACCGCGCATTGCACCACTTCACCGCCTCATACCAAGTCACATTCCACACCGGGTGATTCGTCGCCTTCGATGAAACGCTGTTGGTGTTGATGTCGTAGCCATTGCTGGCCGCCCAGACCGCCACGCTGTCCCACAACGTCCGGCTCACCTCATACCGGTCCATATAAAACGCGCTCACATACACCGTATGCACCGGCCGCTCGAAGCTGCTGCCTTCCGTGAAGGTATCGCCCATCGCAAAGCTGCCCGCCGGGATCAGCGCCATGCTTCCCGTCACATCATCCGCCGTGATCCGAAACCGCACCTGCGACGAGAACTGCCCATTCCAATCCGCCCCCGCGTTCCAGACGATCTGGCGGTTGCTCCCCGGTGCAATCCCCGCCCCGAACCCGTTCCCCGAAAAACTCCCCGCCGGCAGATCGAACGTCGCCCCATTATTCGTCGAGACCGCCACCGTGACCGTGCAGGTCTTGCTCTGCGCGTGGGACAGGTCATACCAAATATCCACCAACTTCGTCCCCGACCGCTGCGCGGCCCGGACATTAGACACGACCGGGTCCGCCGCCAGCGTCCCAGCCGGAATCATCGCCCCCATGACGAGGGCTGCAATCCACATTCGGCATTTCCTCATATCATGCTCCTTTCTGCAACGGACGCGACGGCGTCGCGTCCCTACCAACTTCCGTCATCGCCGTGGTAGGGCGCGGACGCCGTCCGCGCCGCATCCCGTTCCCCCTTCGGACGCCACGGCGTGGCGTCCCTACCTTTGCGTTCTGTGCGTTCTCTTGCGGCCATTTTCATCCGTGTCATTCCGTGCCATCCGTGGTCACCGCCGTTTCCGTTTCGCCGTGTATTTGGCCGGTGCTTCGGCGACTCTGCGCGGTTGCTGCGGCGGCAGTTCGCGGACAAATGACCATGACACCTCTGCTGTTTCGCCGGTGTCATAGTGAACAAAAAATCCGATGGACGGTTCTTCGTCGAGATCAACGCGAACCGGTATCGCTTTGGGGGAAATGTGATTGGCCTTGCGAATCGTGTGATGCGGTTCGAGGAAACTCAAGCCATCTTCAAAATCCACCTCGAAGGCGTCTTCCCACGCAAGATACTTCGCGCCGGTCACGCGTACCATCTTCGCGGCGCCAAATGGCACTTTGAGTTGATTGATTGTTCTCACAATCGGCCTTCTTTCTTTAACTCGACAATCACTTGTAGCAGTTCTTTGCTCGGTTGCCAACCTTCGATCCCGGTCAATGTCTCCAGATTCAACCGGCCCACCAGCTTCCCGCTTGTCGTTTCGATATGGACATGGCGCGGCGGATGATCGCCAATGAACCACTTGATAATGTATCTACCTCGCCGAACCTTGCCCATGTTGTCAGTTCAGTTCCTCATTTGTTGTCTTGGTTGTTGTTAGCCGCAAAAGAGCGCAAAGGACACAAAACACATCGCGGACGGCTGGGCCAGCCGTCCCTACCTTTGCGTTCTCTGCGTTCTCTTGCGGCCATCACGTCCGTTTCCGTTTTGTCCTGTATTTCCCCGGTACCTCGGCGACTTTGGCGATAGGATGGACGCTGCGGACGGGTTCAAAGCCGAGTTCGCGCGCGGTGCGCTCCGCGATCTCCATCCGTTTGCGCAATGCCTGCCGCAATGGAAGGTGCGCCACTTCCTGCCACGCTTCCTCTTTCCACTGCCAGACTTCCTCCAGTGCCTTGGATACCTTAATGGGGACGCTCATAACCCATGACCTCCATTGGTGTCACGATCCGCAACGGGTAAAAATACCCCAGCGATTCGTTGGCCACCAGAAACTGACGTTCTTTGTTGACGTTGGCGAGATGGTCAAAGTTCCACGACAGCACAACATCCACCTGATGCACGGTGGCAATCGCCACATGCAAGGCATCGTCTTCCTTGCGTGGTGGAACAATCTTGAGACGGCAATACTCCGCTGCCAGTTGCTCAATTTCCGTCCACGGCTCCAAGGGCAGCTCCGACAAACAGTGCTGACGGATGGCCGCCAAAAGCTGTCCACGCCGCTCCTCATCACGGGTGCGATTGATCTCGTCCACTACCAGCGAGGAAATAAAAACGTCGTACACCTTGAACTGCACGCACTCAGTAAAGAACCTTCGTGTGATGTCACGCTTCTCCGGCGCGTCGTCCGCGAACAAGAAGTTGATCACCGAGGTATCAAGATAGAGGCGTAGTCTTTTCATGGCCAGCAGCTGAAGCCGCGCAATCAGTTTTGGTTTAGTTCAGTTCCTCATTCGTTGTCTTGGTTGTTTTTAGCCGCAAAAAGGCGCAAAAGACACAAAGAAAAGCGGCTGCGGACGGGACGGCGTCAGCCCGCCAGAGGCGGGTAAATCCCTACCTTTGCGTTCTGTGCGTTCTCTTGCGGCCATTTTCATCCGTGTCATTCCGTGCCATCCGTGGTCACCGCCGTTTCCGTTTCGCCGTGTATTTGGCCGGTGCCTCAGCAACCAGCGACGCCGGCTTGCCCTGCCGCTTGGGAATGTGGAACCCAAGTCGCTTGGCGGTCTTGGCGGAATCCGCCAACAGTTTGCTGATGGCTTCATCCAACGGCAGATGCGCCACCTCCTGCCACACTGCGGCCTTCCATTCGCGCACTTCGAGCAACGCTCTTGATTCTTTGATCTCAGCCATAATTCATCACCTCCAGCGGACTCGTGATCCGCAACGGATAAACATAGCCCAAACTTTCGTTCACCACAGCGATTCGCCGTTCCCGATGCACGTTCGCCAAGTGCTTGAAATTCCAACTCACCAACACGTCCACCTCATTTACCGTCGCAATGGCCACATGTACTGCGTCATCTTCCGCCCTCGCCGGGATGATTCCCGCCTGCAAATACGCCTTGGCCAACTCGCGCACTTCCGTCACCGGCTCCACCGGCAGAAACCCCAGCCGATTCTCCCGAATCGCCTTCAACAGCATCGCTCGTCGTGCGGGGTCTGGCGTCCGCTCGATCTCCCGCAGCACCAGTTGTGACACAAACACCGATTCCGATCCCTGCACCACTTGCTCGAAGAACTTCACCGTCGCCTCCCGCTTCTCCGGCGCGTCGTCCGCGTGGAGAAAGTTGATCACCGAGGTATCGAGGTAGAGACGTAATCTTTTCATGGACAGCCGCCGAAGCCGCGCGAATTAGGTTTTATACTATCGTTTCAGCAGTTCGCAAATCTCCTACATTGGCGCAGAGCTTACGCCTGTCGGGGAGTCCAAGGCAATCGCAATTTCCGCAATTTCCGCGACATCGCAATTTCCGCGTAGGCAGATCAGCGCCAGCGCAGCAAGTAACAACGACAACACTGAGAAACAAAGACTTCATTTCGTATCAGGCTGCACGTAGAGAGCGCTGAATCGAATCTTCGTGTTCTGTTCGCCCTCGAAGGTCACTTTTACGCGAATCCGTTCCGGCAAACCGGCGATGGCGGTTTTGCCGTTCCACACAATCGGCGTGTGAAAACCGCTTTGGCGAACGACTGTCGAAAATCCCGGCAAGGGACGCTCGCAATTGTCCAGCAACTCGATCTTCAAACCTGCCTGCGCACCCAGTCCGTCGGCATTCAGATAAAACCGGTGAGCGACGCCGGTCTTGATCGGAACCGGTGCCGTGATGAACTCGCTCTGGATGACCGGCATCTGGTAATCGCCACTCCCCTTCCCCGCTTCCTCGACCACCAAATCGCCGAAGCGATCACGCGGAAGCACGGCGATGCCGACGCCGCCGCGTTCAGGCGTCTTTTTATGCTCCCGCGGATCCCACGCGCCGTAGTAGATGAACGTCTCGTCACCGATGTTCTCGAATCCCTGCCCTTGCAATAGGCCGCCCTGATCCCACGCGCCGTCTTCGCCGCGCTTGAGGAACGTCCACTCATGCGCCGGCTCGCGGAAGTTCAGGCCATCGTTGCTGACGACGAAACCGAGATCAATCGTCACGTCCTTCCACTCCGCGCCGCCGTGCCACCGGCCATAGATACCGAGCAGCACATTGCCGCGATTCCAGACGCTGATGCCTTCGTGTGTCTGCTCGCTTTCGAGGCTCCTGCCGGGACCGAGCGGCGTGTGTTGTGCTTCGCGAATAAAACCGATACTGCTCGTCTGCGACCAGTTGATAAAATCCGGCGACCGATACATCCGAGTCACGCGGCCTTGATACGGTCGCACAGCGTTCATGGCATTCTGGCCGCAGATGTAATACATGCCGTCCCATTGATACAAACCACCGCACGGCTCGAAGTGAACGGCAGGGAGCACAAGATCTTCCTTTCGGAACTCCGCTTTCACCGTCGTGGCTGGCACAAGCGATTTCCATCGCAGCCCGTCCGCGCTCGCAAACGGCGCCAACGTGCCAAGACGTGTGTTGTGACGGAAATAGACGTGTGTCGAAATCTTATACCGGCGATCCGGGGCCGGATCGTCCGGATCGAGGAGCACTTTCAGATTCACAAACCCCAGCGGGGCAGGATCAGTCAGGAGGAGGTTGTTGTTCTTGTTCCCGCGATACGACACGAGACCAAGCTCCGGCTTGACCCAGTGCAACCCATCGTTGCTCTCCGCGTACGCTGCGCGCCAGCGCGACGACGCCACCTTGTTTGCGGTGTCATCGTCGAACGCGACATACCACATCCGGAACTTGCCGCCCTCGCGAATCACCGAGCCGTAGAACTGCACTCCGCAGGCGTCCGTCGTCCCCGGCTTGCCGCGTTTCACCACGGGATTGGCCGGGTGCCGCGCGGGTGATCGCATCTCCAGCCGTAGATTCTGTGAAAACGGAATCGCCACGTTGTCGAACGCAAACAACGTCATCCCCGCCTTCTCATCGAACTCCATCGCAACGGCGCCGGCCACCGACAAGATTATTCCAATCATTGCAATTGTCATGATGTTCACACTTACCCGCGACGACATTATAGTGACAACGCAGGGGATTTTCAGCATTTGTCTTTCACCAGTTCATGAACTCATCGCGCTTCCTGTTTGCTGTGGCGCTTGCTTGTGTCTTCGAATCCTAGCTTCGCCCCGCAGTTTGCTTCGTTGCCAATGCCTTCGCCACAGCAGAGTGAGCCAGACACTCGGTGGCATTTCGGCAAGCCCGGCAAATGACACCTTGACGGGAGTGTGGCTTCTGTTAGGTTCTGGCCGCGATGATTCGACGGAACCAACGGCTTTTTGCGGCGCTTGTGATGGCAATGTTTGCCACGGCGTTGGTGTTGTGTTGCCTGTCGTCCATCGAGGACGACTGCCATTGTGATGGAGCAATGGCAGGCACCGACCATTGCGGATTGCATTGTGTCTGTCATGGCGTTTTTCTGCCATCGGCTGCCGTTGTTCCCATTTCAAATGTGACGGTTTTTTGTTTCCTGATAGAGCCACCTTTGAAACTGCTATTGGTGGACAATTCCATCTTCCAACCTCCACGAGCGTAGTCTCTCCTGAGTCGGTCTCCCTGTCTTGCGACGGGGATGGTGTGTCGTTTCACAAATTCAAACCGGAGAAGAACTATGCAATTGTTTTTTGGAATTATTCTATTGTCGGTCACTACTGCGGCAACGGCGTTGACGCTGGAGGAAGCTGTCGCGCAGGCGCGCACAAACCATCCCGCGCTCGCCGCGGCGCGCCAGCGCATCGAAGCCGCCGGAGGCCGCGCGGAGCAGGCGCGACTCTGGCCGAACCCGGAACTGGAACTCTTCTCCGAGGACTTCCCGCCCAACCGTGGCGGGATTGCCAGCGCACAAAACTTGATTGGCATTTCGCAAACTGTTCCGTTCCCCGGCAAGAAAGGGTTGGACGCTGAGATTGGGCGCAAGGAAATCAGCGCGGCGGAACTGGAGTACCTGGTTCGCGAGCGCGAAGTGGTGCGCGCCGTGCAGTCCGCGTTTTGTCGCGCGTTGGCGGCGCAGAAGAAGGCCGGCGTCGCCGGCGAACTGGTCGCGCTGAACCGTTCGCTTGTGCGAATCGCCCGTCAACGGATCGCCGCCGGGGCCGTGGGGGAACAGGAGCGGTTGCGGGCGGAAATCGAACAGGAGCGCGCCGGCGTCGAACTGACGGCCGCGCAGCGCGAACTGGCCGAAGCCCGCTTATCGTTGGCTGCGGCAATGGGGCGTCCACGCGAACCAGTGGGCGCGCTCGCCGGTGAACTGCGGGCACAGGCGCCGATCGTGGACGAGGAAGCAGTCGGCGCGAGAATGCTGGCGCAACATCCGTCGTTGCGCGGAACGGCAGCCGCGCGGGAACGGGCGGAACTCGAATGGAAGCGGGCGAAACTTGACCCGCTACCTGATGTGACGCTGGGGATGGCCGGGGGCCGCGATTTTGCGGAACGGGAAACCGTGATGGAATTCCGCGTGTCGTTGCCGCTGCCGTTGTTTGACCGCGCCCAGGGACGGAAACGCGAGACGCGCGCATTGGCCGCCGCAGCCCGCCACGAGGTGACCGCCATCGAACAACAACTGTTGGGCGAACTGAAACAGGCGGCTGCCCGTTTGCGCGCCGCCGGTGACCAGGTGGAAGCGTATCGTTCACGAATCCTGCCGCGCGCGGAGGAGGCGCTGAAACTGGCACAGGCAGGATATGCCGCCGGCAAGTTCGGTTTTCTCGATGTGGTGGACACGCAACGCACCGCTGCCGAGGTGCGGCTGGCGTATTGGGACAAACTTCTCGAACTCAATCTTGCCCTTGCCGACCTCGAAGCGTTGGCGGGCAATCTCAGCAAGGAGCAATGACATGAAACGAATTGGAACATTTCTGTTGGCGGCGGCGCTGTGCGCCGGGTGCGGCAAAACGACAAAAAACGAACACGACGGGCATGATCATCACGGTTGTTCGCACGGCAACGCCAAGCCGGGCATGTGCGGCGAACACGGGGTGCCAGAGGAGCAATGCGGCATCTGCAATCCCGAAAAGATTGCCAGGTTGAAACCGGGCGAGGGATTGGCCGTGCGATTGCCGTCGGCGGAATCCGCGAAGATCGTGGGGGTCGAGACGGCGCAACCGTCGGTTGGAACGGCGACGGAGAGCATCGAGTGTCACGCCGAACTCGCGTTCAACCAAAACAAGCTCGCCCAGCTCGTTGCGCCCGTGGGCGGCATCATCCAGAACGTCGAGGCCGATCTCGGCGCGCAAGTGAAGGAAGGCCAGGTCGTCGCGCGGCTCTGGTCGGCAGCCATCGCCGAGACGGTGGCGAAGGCCGTGTTGTCGCACCAGACGTTGGAGCGCGAACGCAAACTGCGCACTGACGGCATCGCGCCGGCAAAAGATTTGCAGGAAGCCGAGGCAGCGCACCGGGCGGCCTGCCAGCAGGCGCGGACGTACGGATTCAGCGAGGCGGCTATTGACGTGATGGGCAGCCGTGACGACGAGCCGGTCTATCTTGAGATCCGCGCGTTGTTTGACGGCGAGATCATCGAACGCAACGCTGTGCGCGGCGCACAGGTCGAGGCCGGCAAGGCGCTGTTCACGCAGGTGGACCGTTCGACGATGTGGGCGATGCTCAACATTCCCGAAGCGCAACTGTCCCGCGTGCAGGCCGGCCAGACAGTGGAACTGACGGTGGACGCGTTGCCGGGCAGGTCGTTCACGGGCAAGCTGACCTGGATCGCCGCACAGGTGAACGAGCGCACACGACTGGCGCTGGCGCGCGCCGAGTTGGCGAACCCGGACGGATTGCTGCGCGACAAGATGTTTGCGCGCGCCCGCATCCTGACGCGGCAGGCCAGCCAAGCGATGTTGCTGCCGCCCGACGCCTTGCAGAAGCTCGGGGGCAACCCGCTGGTGTTCGTGAAACTGGCCGACGACCTGTTCGAGGCGCGCGCCGTTCGTCTGGGCGCGAGACACAATGGTTCGCTCGAAGTGCTCGATGGACTGAAGCCGGAAGAAGTCGTCGTGGTCGCGCGCAGCTTTGCGTTGAAATCGCAACTGTTGATGTCGCGGCTCGGCGCGGGCTGTGCGGATGATTGAGAGGCCGCCATGCTGAACTACATCATTGATTTTTCGCTTCGCAACCGGCTGCTCGTCTGCCTGCTGGCTGTCGCGCTGGTGATCATCGGCGCGCGAACGCTGACGGTGCTGCCGATTGACGCCTTTCCGGACACGACGCCGGTGCAGGTGCAGATCAACACCGTTGCGCCCGCGCTCAGCCCGGAGGAGATCGAGGCGCAGATCACCGTGCCGGTCGAGTTGGCGGTCGGCGGATTGCCGGGGCTGATCAACGTCCGTTCGATCTCGAAGTTCGGCCTGTCACAGGTGGTCGCAACCTTTGGCGACAAGACGCCGATCCTGACGGCCCGGCAACTGATCATGGAACGGCTCCAGGAAGTCGAGTTGCCCGAAGGAATCGGGCGGCCCACGCTCGGCCCGATTGCGACCGGGCTGGGTGAAGTGTTCCACTACATCGTGCGTTCGGACAATCCGAATCGGACATTGACGGAACTGCGCGAGATTCACGACTGGGTGGTGAAACCCGAATTGCGCAAGGTGCCCGGCGTGGCCGAGGTGAATTCGTGGGGCGGCCAAGAAAAACAATATCACGTGGTCGTGGACACGGACCTGCTGATCAAACACCAGTTCACCTTCGAGCAGCTCATCGAGGCGCTGCAGGCCAACAACCAGAACGTCGGCGGCGGCCAGATCGCGCGCAGCGGCGAAGCATTGCTGGTGCAGGGCATCGGGCTGGCAACCAACACCGAGCAGCTTGGGAATATTGTCATCGCAGCCATCGACGGCGTTCCCCTGCGCGTGCGCGACGTGGCCACGGTCAAGATTGACCACGAGATTCGACGGGGCGCGACCACGGCGGACGGCAAGGGCGAAGTGGTGCTGGGGCTGGGGTTCATGTTGATGGGAGAGAACAGCGCGGTGGTGACGCACGCGTTGAAAGACAAGCTGGCCGGCGTCCAGAAATCGTTACCCGAAGACGTGAAGCTCGAAGTGATGTACGACCGCACCGAGTTGGTCGAGAAAGTCATTCGCACCGTCCGCGAGAATCTGCTGGCCGGCGCGCTGTTGGTGATCGCCGTGCTGTTCGCGTTCCTCGGCAACCTGCGGGCGGGGCTGATCGTAGCGGCGGCGATTCCGCTTTCGATGTTGTTTGCCGCCAACTTCATGTTGCAGGCCGGCATCGCGGCGAGCCTGCTGAGCCTCGGCGCGATTGATTTCGGGTTGATCGTGGACAGCTCGGTCATCATGGTCGAGAACTGCGTCCGCCACGCCGGTCGGCGCGGCGACAAAGCGTGGATGGACGCCATTCGCGATGCCGCCGTCGAGGTCCGCAAGCCGACGTTGTTCGGCGAACTGATCATCATGATCGTGTTCCTGCCGGTGCTGACGCTGGAAGGAGTCGAGGGGAAACTGTTCCGGCCGATGGCGCTGACGATGATCTTCGCGCTGGCCGGTTCGATGGTGTTGTCGCTGACGTTGATGCCGGCGCTGGCGAGCCTGGTTTTGTCGCGGACCGTCAAGGAACGCGAGCCGTTGTTGGTCCGGTTCGCCCACTGGATCTATCAGCCGGTGCTGACGCTGGCGTTGCGGTTCCGCTGGCTGACGCTGGCCGTCGCGCTGGCGCTGGTGGCCGGCGGCGCGTTCCTGGCAACGCAGCTCGGCGGCGAATTTCTGCCGCGACTCGGCGAGGGCGCGATGGTGGGGACAACGGTCCGGTTGGCCGGGATTTCCGTGGACGAGTCGGTGATCCAGAATCATCTGATCGAGAAACGGCTGATGGCGGAGTTTCCGGACGAGATCGAACACATCTGGACGCGGCTCGGCACGGCGGAAGTCGCCACCGACCCGATGGGGACGGAATTGGCGGATTTTTTCCTCGCGCTGAAACCGCGCGACCAATGGAAGAAGGCGCGGACACAGGCGGAGTTGACCGGGAAGATGCGCGCCGTGCTCGCGCAGGTGCCCGGCATGAGGCCGTTCTTCAGCCAGCCGATTGAGATGCGGATGAACGAGTTGATCGCCGGGATTCGCAGCGACATCGGCATCAAAATCTACGGTGACAATCTGGAGGAGTTGCGCCGCCTTGCCGGCGAGGTGCAAAGCGTGTTGGCCGGCATCCGTGGCGCGGACGAGGTCAGCGTCGAACAACTGACCGGCCAAGCCGTGTTGCAGGTGCGGGTGGATTCCGAGGCGATTGCGCGGTTCGGCGTGCCGACGCGCAACGTGCTGAACGTCGTCGAGGCCGTCGGCACGAAAAAGGTGGGCGACGTGCGCGAGGGACAGCGACGGTTCCCGTTGGTGGTGCGGCTGCCCGACCGGCAGCGCACGGATCCGGACGCGCTCGCCAACACGCTCATCCCGACCGAAACCGGCCCCGTGCTGCCGCTGAACCGCGTCGCTTCCATCGTGGAAACCGAGGGACCGGCCACGATCAATCGCGAGTGGGGCAAACGACGGATTGTTGTGCAGTGCAACGTGCGCGGGCGTGACGTCGCCAGCTTCGTGGCCGAGGCAAAGTCGAAAATGCCGAAACCACCGGAGGGTTACACGATGGAATGGGGCGGCCAGTTCGAGAACATGGAGCGTGCCAACGCCCGGCTCCGGTTCGTCGTGCCGCTGGCGCTGGGGTTGATCTTTGTATTGCTCTATTTCAGCCTGCGGTCGTTCCGCGACGTCTGGATCGTGGCCACCGGCATTCCGTTCGGCGCAGTCGGCGGCGTGCTGGCGTTGTGGTTGCGGGAGATGCCGTTCACCGTGAGCGCGGGAATCGGGTTCGTCGCGCTGAGCGGCGTGGCGATCCTGAACGGATTGGTGCTGGTAACGTTCATCAGGCAAAGACTCGACGTGGACATGCCGTTGTTGGAAGCGATCCGCCAAGGCTGCGATGTCCGGTTGCGGCCGGTCTTGATGACAGCATTGGTCGCCGCGGTGGGATTCATTCCGATGGCCATCAATGTCGGCGTCGGCGGCGAAGTGCAGCGCCCGCTGGCAACGGTGGTCATCGGCGGCGTCATCAGCGACACCGTGCTGACGTTGGTGGTGCTGCCGGTGTTGTACAGTTGGTTCGGGCGCGCCAGCAAAAGATTGTAAAAACGGGACGGGCGCGTACAATGCGCGGCCATGAATCTGCCGAATCGGCTGACGGTCTGGCGCATGGGATTGACACCAGTGTTTGTGGCGGCGTTGTTGCTGCCGAATCCGCCGTGGGGCAAGACCGTCGCGCTCGCCATCTTCATCATCGCCAGCATCACCGACTGGTACGACGGCTGGCTGGCCCGCTCCCGCAAGCTGGAGACGGCGTTCGGCGCGCTGCTGGATCCCGTGGCCGACAAAATCCTGACCTGCGCCGCCTTCATCTGTTTTGTCGAACTGCGCGACCAGAATGGCAACGCCCTCATCCAAGCGTGGATGGCGCTGGTGATCGTGTCGCGCGACATCCTCATCACCGGATTGCGATTGGTGGCGCGCGAACGCGGTGCCGTCCTCCAAGCCGAAAAGTTCGGCAAACACAAAACCGCCTCACAGATGATCGTCATCATCCTCATTCTCGTCGGACTGGCTGCGCGAGATGAATGGGGATTCAACAGCGCGCAATTCAACGCCGTGTTTTGCACCACCGCCTTTTGGCTGGGGCTGGCAACGGTCGTGTTGACCGTCTGGTCAGGCTGGAATTTTTTCTGGAAGAACCGCGAACTGGTTTTGCGCGACGCGTGATGCTGGATTCATCTGGCTGGTTGCTCCACTGCGTGCGGGCCTGTCCACTGCTCGGCAAGCGGACCCGCCATGGATGACGCGACCGGAAATTGCACGGCGCCGATGGTTTTGCTTTTTCCGCGTGGAACACCCAAGAGGTCTTTTTCAACACTTTGGATGCCGGGAAAAGGTCCCTTGGCCACGGGTGTGTCCCCCGAGGGGAAAGCGAGGCCGTTCGCCGAAAAGCGCAGGCGCGGATCCCCGACGCGAATCCCGTCCGTTTCGGGGATGCCGAGTTCTCCAGAAGCGATGTTGTCAAACCACTTCCACGCTTCCGGCTGATCGCCCTGCACCAACTGCACGATGGGTCCCAAGCTCTTTCCTGCGGGAGAGCCATCGGAAGCGGAGCAAAAAATGTTGGCAGCGACAAGACACTCCTTGGGAACCGTGCCGTTGGGATACTTCGGGTGATTCATTCCCACCAGAAGCGCGTTCCGGCAGCGAACAAACGTATTGAAAACAACGCGGGCGCGTTCGACGCGCACGTATAATTTGTCCGCGGTGCCGTCCATCATGGCCACACCGAAGGCGCCGAGTCCATGAAAATAATTTTGGGCGATGAGTTGCCCGGTGCCCTGTATCCGCACGCCTCCACTGCCCGCCTCCCCATCGCCGAAAAACCAATTGCCCATGACCGTGTTGTCGTGCCCGTGCCGCAACACCACAGCGCCGCGACAGGCGCGAAACGTGTTATGGCAAATGACATTCCCGTGTGACTTCACGGAAATGATTTCCGCTTCACCGTTGCAGCGCTCGAAGAGGTTCTTTTCGATCACGGTCCCGCAAACGCCCGGCGGCGGGTCGAATGGGTTTCGTTCCGTAATGAGTTGTATCGTCTCAAAGCCGTTCCCTCTTCCCTGCGGGACATCCCGGAAATGGTTGTGGTGTATGTGGTGGCGTTCCTGTTCATTGCGAACGGTCATCTTCATCAGTTGGCCGCTCTTCCTCTTGTTGATCGTCTTGTTTTCAAATCGGCAGTGATCTATCTCGACGTTTCGGCTGCCGGCTCGAACATGAACCCAAACCCCTGCCTGGACATCCGCCATGGCGCACCGGCTCATGCGGATCCCCCGCCCATTGATCTCGACGGGGCTGTTCCCCTCGAAACGCAACCCGACAATCGCAAGATGGCTTCCTTTCACCGAGATGGGCTGGAGCAGGACGGCTTTGCCGGGCGTCCTGGCCTGAATGAGAATCGGGTTGCTGACGGAGCCGGTCGCCGACAACGCGCAACGCTTGCCATCGTACATCCCGTCGGCGAGCAGGATGACATCGCCGGGACGGGCACGCGATACGGCGCTCTGCAGATCGGCAATCGTCTTCACCTCAACCTGACGGGCGCCCGCCGTGCCGGCCGCCCACACCACAGCAAACAGCAGAACCAGCCAAAGCGCGAAACATCGCAGCCGTCGTTTTGTATTCATGGATATTCCAAAGCCCGATCTGTGCCAAGCAACGGGGGGGGATCCTCTGCTCATCCCCTCTTGAAGGTTGTTCCACACGTAGCACATCGGACTCGATCCACCGGCGCGAGACCGAACGTGAGTTTGCTTCCAATCGAGCGAACGGCCTCAAACTGCTTTCCGTTGCACACAGGACAGCGCAAGTCTCCTTGCGCATCCCGCCGCGCAACCTCCGACAGCAATCGGTGTTTGTATTCGCCGGCCGTTTTGGAGTCTGTCGCCACCGGTTTTCCATCGAGAAACTCCCCGCAGTGTTTGCACTTGATGGCATCGGCAAGAATCATCTCGGCGCAGAAGGGGCACTTTTGGGTCGCCGGCGGAACACCGCCATATTGCGGATTATAGCATTCTGCGAAATCCTTCGTTTTGTCCGAAGATGGTGACGGAACCGGAGGGGGCGCAGTTTCTGTCGTCGCCGATTTGAATGGCAACACCAAAGAGACGCCGCACGTTGGACAATCCGCCTTGGTTCCCGCCTCGGATTCGTCAATCACGATGTGCTGGCCGCAATTGTAGCAACTGAACTTGATGTCCATTGGCTCATTCCTCTTTTGCGCAGATATTCTACCGCCGGAGGAGGCGCGCTGGCAAGCATTGCGAAATCCGGCACAGTTGCCTGACGAACTCGCTACGCCGCCGTCGCATACACGCTCTGCTGCTGGCCGAAGTAACTGTCGTACACGTGCTGGTACACCACATCGCACTTCCTCCGCCACAACTCGGGCGTGAATGGCTGCGGCAGGCGATCCAACGCTTCCTCAATGCACACCCGCACTGCGGCGCGTGACTGCTGCCGCTTGCGCCAATCGAGAACTAGCTTCTCCATCTTCAAGGTTTCAAGTAGCGCCTTGGCGACCTTCTTGACCTCTGCTTCCTGTTTCTTCGTGAGCTTCGGGTCCGGCTTGGTCAGCAAATCGAACAGGGCCAATTCCTCGTCGTTCAAACCCTCCCGGATGGCCCGCCGGTCTTCCTCTTGCAGTGACCGGCTGAACTCGACCAGTTTCTTGAAGAACGTCTCCACGTTGATCGAACCGGCGTTATACTCGTCGATCATCGCCTGCAACTTGGCCAGATAATCCATCCGGCTCTTGTTCAGGCGGATCATCACGGCCACCTTGCTCTCCAACAGCCGCCGCAGCCGCTCCGCCTCCATTCGTTTGCGCCCCTTCTCGAACTGCTTCTTCAGCGCCTCGAAATCAATCTGCATGAGGTCGACCAGCTTGTTCTTCTCCGAAATGACGTACCCTTCCGTCGCAATCGACTCATCCAGTAACCGCTCGACCTTCTCCATCACCTGCGACACATCCGCCGTCGGGGCCAGCGTCTTGACCTTGTCGGCAATCACCAGCAACATCGTCCGCGTCTGGTAGAACTCATTGGCCGCCCGGTCCGGCAAGGCCGCCTTGAACAACTGGTTCACCCGCTGCACCGACGCCATGAACTCCAACTTCGTCGCATCATTGACGATGATGGCTTCGACGGCATCATCCAACGCTTTCACCTTCCCAAAGTCCTTGGCCGTGGCAATTGCCTCCAGATCAACGGCGTGATCGTCGCAGAACGCCACCGCCTCCTCCACCGCCCCCTTCAAATGCTTGATGAGTTCAGCCTTCTGGATGACCGGCAGATCGCCTTCACGCACTCCACCACCCGTGGCTGGTCCGTAAATGGCCAAAGCCTTCCGCAGGTCGCGGAAGATGCCGACGTAGTCCACGATCACGCCGTTGTTCTTTTGCGGGAACACTCGGTTCGCCCGCGCGATGGTCTGCATCAACGTGTGATTCCGCATCGGCTTGTCGAGGTAGATCGTCGAGCAACTCGGCACGTCGAACCCCGTCATCCACATCGCGCACACGAACACGATCCGGAACGGGTCTTTCGGGTTCTTGAACTTCTCGTCCATGTCCTCGGTCAGCATTCGCTTCCGGTGCGTGGCGATGTCTAAGCCCTTCTTGCGGAAATCGTCCACCTCGTTCTGTGACTGCGACACGACCACGGCCATGTCGGTCTGCTCCATGTAGGCGATCTTTGCCTTGGCCTCCTCGGCGTATGCGCCATGCAGTTCCGGTAACTCCTGCTTCAGCGACGCGATGTACTCCTGCCAATGCTTCTTAACCTTGTCGTACATCCGGATCGCCGTGGCCTTGTCAATGCACACCACCATCGCCTTGCCCATCTGACCACGCCCCATGAAATGCTGCACGATGTCCTCGGCAATCTTCTCCAGCCGGTCATCCCGCGTGATCAGGTGGTATTCCCGCGCAAACTCCCGCTCCAGCTTTTTCTCCTGCCCCTCGTCGAGTTCCGCCTCTTCGAGCAACCGCTCCATGTCCTCCTTGAAATCGGCGTTTGTCAACTGCAACTCCGGTATCCGGTTCTCGTAGTACAACGGCACAGTCGCCCCGTCATCTGCCGACTGCTTGAAATTGTAGATGCTGACGTACTCGCCAAACACCTCGCGAGTCTTCTCCTCGCCCGCCATCAACGGCGTCCCCGTGAACCCGATGAACGCCGCGTTCGGCAGCGCGTTCCGCATGTTCATTGCCATGATGTCGTACTGGCTCCGGTGCGCCTCATCGGTCATCACGATGATGTCCGACCGGTCCGACAACATCGGGTACTGCTGCCCCTTCTCCGTGTGGAACTTCTGGATCAACGTGAACACATACCGGTGATCCTCCCGCAACAACTGCTTCAGGTGCTCCCCGCTCGTCGCCTGCGCCTGCGCTTCCGTCACCACCCCGCAATGCGCGAAATTCTTGTAAATCTGGTCATCCAACTCCTGCCGGTCCGTCACCACCAGGAACGTCCAGTTACCCGGCAGCTTCCGCATCGCCTTCTGCGCGAAGAACACCATCGAATAACTCTTCCCGCTCCCTTGCGTGTGCCAGAACACACCCAACCGCCCCTTGTTCCGCTTGATCTCCTGCAAACCCGCGATAGCCGCATTGACCCCGAGATACTGGTGGTTCTTGGCCACCATCTTCACCACGCCCTGCTTCGACTCACTGAACAGGATGAAATTCTCCACCAAATCCAGCAACCGCGACGGCTCGCACGTCCCGCGAATCATCGTCTCCAACGACACCACGCCCTGCTCGCCCTCGCTGTTGATCTTCTTCCACTCCGCGAAATGCTCCCACGTCGCCGTCATACTCCCGATCCGGCTCTGGCTGCCATTCGACACGATGATGAACGCATTGAACCAGAACACCTGCGGAATCGTGTCCCGGTAATCGCGCAGATTGCAGTTGTACGCATCCTCCAACCGCTTGTGCGATGCCTTCAACTCGACGAACACCAACGGCAACCCGTTCACGAACCCGACCAAATCCGCCCGCCGCTTGTACATCTCCCCCGAAATCCAGAACTGACTGGCGAGGAAATAACCGTTGTTACCGGGATTCTCCCAATCAATCACCTTCACCCTGGTTACGTTGTCATCCTGAGCCTGTCGAGCCGAGTCAGACGAGACGCCGCTGGTGTTTGCGGCAACGGCCTCTGTCGTTTTCCCTTTCTTGTCATTCCGAGCTTGTCGAGGAATCTCAGTCGTCCCGGTCAGGTCAACGCGCACCCCATCCTTGATCAGTCGGTAAATGTCCCTGTTTGCCGCCGCTGCCGACATCGCGCTCCGGTCCCGCGTCAACTCCTCGATGGCCTTCGTGATCGCCTCAGCCGGTAGGTCTGGGTTCAGTTTCCCCAACGCCGCCCTCAACCGCGACACCAGCACCACCTCCGCCGGTGTCTCGCGCCCCAGCGGACTCCCGCCCGCCTGCTCGAACTCGTGAAAACAATCTGCCGCCTTCCACATCAGCGAGCGAAACAACTCGATAGTGGGCTGCTCAATCAGGGCGTCTTCGCTGTATCCGTGCGCGCTCACAACATGCCCAAGAATTTCTGCACCAATTCGTAAGCACGCCGAGCGTGCATTGCCTGCGTTTCTGCATCGGGTGCGTTGTGGAACTCGACCAACTGTTGCGGCCCGAAAGATTCAACGCTGGCGAACTTCTCACGCAGGATTTCAATCGCCATGGCCACGTTATTATCGCCGGACCGCTTCTTCCAATCTTCTGCCAACTTCTCCATCCCTCCGGGAAACTGTTCCAAGCAATAACAAAGGTCGTAAGTGTCCTTCGGCTTGTCACGTCCGCCGATGGCGCGCGCCTTCATCACTACGAAATCACTCAGTGACGCAACACGCAGTCGCACGGTATTTTCCGCCCCACGGACATTCTGGCCCGACAACTTTAACTCAACCGGATTATTAAACGCCACTCCGCATCCGTCGGCCTGAAGGACACGAAAACCTTCCACCAGCTTTGGCGTGTTCTTTTTGAGCTTAATCTCTTTCGGCGCGAGAAACTCGACCTCTACCTGCACTATTGGCCCACCATCCTTGAGATCAACGTCCACCACCAACTGGAAATCTTTTGCTCCTTTGCGGTAGCGCTTGGTATCCAGCAACAGTTTCAGCAACTCCGCATAGCGACCCTCCGTCAGCTTCGCGGCATCAAGAACGAAGTCGGTGTCAATGCTGCCGATGTGCGGCTCAGTAGCGTCTACCAGCAATAGGTCTGGCGTCCAACCACCGACCACCACGAGACAATCCACAAACGATGCGAGCACCTGTCCGACATCCACCAAAACCCGCCGGGCCGCCTTCACTTGGCGCGGACTGTAGTCCGATTCATTGCGTGGTTCGGGATTCATACCTTCACTCCGCGCAATCTCCACTCTGGTTTCAATCGCTGTTCCAGCAAGGCTTCTGCCGCTTCTTCACTACGACCGCCGCAGTGACACAAATCCACGTAAGTTTGCACGAGGTTGGTGCACCCCAAACGCGGCTCACCGGACTTGCCGCCGTCCGGCAAATAGAAAATGTGGTCGTCGTCCGGAATCAGCACCACCAGATTCTCGCCCGAATCCACCCGTTTGGCTTCGGCGTCTTCCTCAAACTTGGGAAGTTCCTGCGCGCGCACGTAAAGCCAAGTCTTCGGTTGTCGCACGTGGGGCGCTTGAAACTCCGCTGCCGAAAACGCTGCGTAGAGTGCGAACCCGCCGGCATCAGAATCCAGTCGCGCCAGCGCTGCTTGCAATTTTTTCCCCTGCAACAAGCTGAAATAGGCGCGGCGCTCATGCCGGTCAAACCGGTAAGCATTTCGCCACGCCGCGAGCAAACTCAGGGGATCGCGCAATTGAAACTCGCCGTCCGGCAAGTCTTCAAAAAACGCCTCGTCCTTGAGATGGCGAATGACCTTGTTCACCAAACCAATGCTGACCGGCGCTTGCGGCGGCACGCTGCCGATGTGATGCATCAGCGACAACTGAGTCCAATGCTGCCCAAAGTTCTCCAACGCGAGCAAGGCACGAATCACCCGCGCTGCGTGCGGAGTACTCAGGTTCGCCCGCGGCGGCGGACGACGATGGACGGCGGCGAAACCGGTGCGCTCGATGTGAATCCCGCCAGGCACGCGCAACTGGCAATTGCCGGCAAGGTCATACCAACTCCACCCGTGCCGCCGACAAAGCTCCGCCATCCGCGGAGAAACTACGGGCGCAGCCAACACCGGGATAACCGACTTTGGCAACTCCTTGGCGGCGCGCACTTCAAAGAGGCTGGGACGAGGTTCGGCCTTGCATTCGACACACAGCACTGCCTGTTTGCCGTTCGGCATGGAAATCTTCGCCATAATATCAAAGCCTTCGTCCATGGCCTTGCGGACAGATTCGATTTTGGGCTGACCGACTCCCTCTACGTCGCTCAACAACGACCGGAGCCTCTCAACCAGCAAACGTTCGATTTCTGCATATGATTTCATGCTTTTGCCTACTTTCACGGTTACGTGAAAGTGCCATAAATCGTGAAAACATCAAGCCAAATACCATGCCTCCTACATCGCCGCCACTGCCGCTGCCGCCGCGGTCACCATTCGCGCACGTCATCGCCGCCATCGTCGTGCTGGTCGTCTTCGTCATCCTCAGCACCATCAACACCACCATTACCAACAACAACATCATCACCGCCATCAACACCAACACCGACAACAACGCCAACTACAACTGCAACCACAACTACGACTTCAACGACACCGGCAAGTGCAACTTCCCCTCCGCCCACCTCACCAATTCCCCAGCACGCCCGGCATCCAGCAGGTTGTCGAGGCGGCCGTTGCTAGAGGTTGCGGCGATGGGGGTGACGATGGGCTTGGGTATCTCAACGATCTCGGACGTGAGCAGTTTCACTTTGACTTGGAACGGGAACCGGCCACCCCATGCTTTGGGGACGATGTTCCGCGCGCCGTCGCACTCGGCCCGCCAGACGCCGAACAGGGTGCTGACTTCGTAGTGGTACAGGAAACACAGATCGCCCGCCTTGATCCCGCTCCGAGCGGGATTCGAGCCGAACAGCCCCTTCTGCACGCAATCCGCGTACGTGTTGCTGCTGCACCCGAAAACGCAAACCGGTCGGCTCTGGTCGCTCATGCCGGTTGCTTTTCCTTGTGACGGGTTTGGTTCACGGGTGATTTTCTAGCGTCACCAGGCGATACTTCTCGAAATGAAATAGCGGAGTGCTCGCCAACAGAGCGCTGCGAACTTTCTCTGCCGTAGCTGAGCTCTTTTTAGGAAGCGGTTCAATTGCGTTGAATGCCACTGTCGGAAGCAGGGTGACTTCTATCAGGTGAAACGGCAAGGTGCGGGGATTGCCGAGCAAGCCTCGCAAATGCTCAAGGTCAGCCTGAATCTGTTCGATGCTCGCCGTCTTTGGGTCGGGAGACGGCTTGAACACCAAGTACGCCACTTGGGGATTCCTGCCAGCCGCACTGGCAGAAGCGGCGCGATGAACCATCTGGTAAACGGCAGCAGTGAAATCTTCCAAGCGTAGCGGATGTTGAACATGCCTCTGCAGCAAACCAAGCCAGCCGGTGAGCACGTCGCGCCGATTTTGTATATTCTCCCCTTCCACAAGCCACTCGCTGACCGTTTTATATCGCGGCTCAGTCCATTTCGCTTCGACCGCAAGCGACCCTCCATCTGTTATCGCCATCAAATCGGTGTGCGAGGCTTTACCGGTGCCCTTCGGAGGCTTCACTTGGTATTCGAGATGCAGGTTGCTGTCTGCGGGCATCCCCAAGTCTCGCAGTAAGGCGGCCACCATCTGCTCCTCATGCTTCAACCATGAAAGCAAGGGAACGGTTGACCGTGTGGGGGATTCAAACTCGTCCGCTCCATAATGCCGTAGCGCATCATCAACAGTTCCGATGGCTGTCTCGTTGAAAAAGAGACTCATGCGGCTTCTTCTCCCGTTTTAATCTCCAGTTTCGACACATCCACCTCGCCCGAAATCAGCTTCGGCAGCAGCAGGTCGCGCGTGCGGCGCAGGTTCGCGTTCTTGAATAGAAGATTCTGAATCAATGCGACGTAGTCGTTGATCGTGGCGTTGAATTCGGTCAACACCGGCTTTGGCGGCAGGGCTACCGGATACTTGGTGAGCACGTCCCAGTTGGCGCGCGGCATCTTCGTGCCTTGCGACGTTTGGGTGGCGTGGGCGACGAACGCCTCGCTGGACACACAGCAGAGCACAATGCCGAAATACTCCGGTGTTTTCTCGTGGATGACGATTGTGTCGGATGAGCAGACGCCGTCGAGAGGCGCGACACCGACTTTGTGGAAGTAGGGCCTGATCTTGCCGAACAGGATTTCACCTTTCTTGAACGCGAGCTTGGTGCTCTGTACGTCCTTGGCTGTGCCCCATTCTGTCAGCGCGATGGATTTGCGAGGCAGGTGCTCCAATCCGAAGTACGGCGTGTTCGGATCAACTTCGCTTGGCTCGACTGTGCGCCGGTCTTCCTCGGCGATGTCGCCGAGTTTCTTCATCTCCCAGCCTTTGGGGAGCTTGGCGGAGTGGCAGGGGCGGACGAACCACTCGCGGTAGAGGGCCTGCGCCATCTGTTCCAGCAGCTTGATCCGCCGCGTGTTGTTCTCGATCAACTCGTCATACGCCGCCAACACCCCCGCAATCTTCCGCTGCACCGGTAGGGGCGGGACGTCCACTTCGAGAGTGTCGAGGTGGTTGCGGTTCAGTGTGGGCACTCCCGCTCCTGCATTGAAGCGCGCAAAGTCTAAACCTTGCAGACAGTAGTAAACAAATCGCGCGTCATTGCCTTTGAAATCTCTGACCCACAGGGAGGTGTTGTGCGGCCAGTAGCGCTCGTTGATGAATTGAACTGTACCCAACGAGCCGCTGCGACCGGTAACGACACCGGGAGGCTCAACCTTATATACATCGTGGTGACCAATGACTGACGTTGAGCCGATAACAGGAAACGGCCCGTCACGCATTTCCGTCTTCGGGAGATCGAATCCCCTTTGCAGAGTAACGAAGTCGGCAAAGCGCTTCTTCATTTTGCCTTGCCCTGTTTCAGCTTTTGAAACTGCTTCGGCCACGACAACGGCGGGGCGAAACACATGTTGTCTGACCGGACAAACGCGCAGACTGCCGGTATCGAGTGTTTCGCGCAAATATCGGGGTTTGTGTGCCGGCAACCTTTCGTCTGCTTCTCGGTGTCTACCGGATGCAAGGGCTGGTGGAAGGCTTTCTCGTTTCTCATGCGTTACGATTCCAGCAGTTTCGTCACGTTCTCGGCGATGCGGTCTTCGAGTTCGCGGGCTTCGGCGTTGAGGGTTTCCAGTTCCTCGTTGAGTTCCTCCAGCTTCTCGGCGAAGTCGAAGTCGTCGGGCGGGCGTTCGCCGACGCCGACGTACCGGCCCGGGTTCAGCGACCAGCCTTGAGCCTCGATTTCTTTCAGCGTCGCCACCTTGCACAGCCCGGCCACGTCGCGGTATTTGCAGCCGGGGAATTTCTCTTTGAGCAGTTTCTCGCCGCCGTTGGTGAATTCCGCCGCTTCGCCGCGATAGAGGCGGACGATGTTGGCGAGGTACTCGATCTGTTCGGGCGTGAAATCCCGGTGAGCCCGGTCAATCTGCCGGTAGATGTGCCGGGCATCCAAGAACAATACCGTATCCTGACTTCTGACTCCTGACTTCTGGCTTCTGATTCCTGCTTTGGCCCTGTCGAAGAACCACAGCGTGGCCGGCAGAGTGACGTTGTAGAACATGTTTGACCCCACCGCCACCATCACGTCCACGGCGCCGGTCTCGATCAGTTTCTTGCGAATCTCCAGTTCCGAGCCACGGGCGTCGCTCGCGGAGTTGGCCATGACGAAGCCCGCCCGGCCGGTCGGGTTGAGCGAACTGTAGAACATCTGAATCCAGATGTAGTTGCCGTTGTCGGTGCGCGGCAGGCCGAACGGGAACCGGGGGTCTTTGGCCAGCCGGTCTTTATCAATCCGGTCCACGTTGAACGGCGGATTGGACATGGTGAAATCGAAGCGGCCCACGCTGTTGTGGATGTCCTCGTAGTAGGTGTTGCCTTCGCGGATTTCGCCCGCGAGACCGTGGACGGCAAGGTTCATCTTGGCCAGGCGCACGGTCTCGGTGACGCGTTCCTGGCCATAAACGCTGATTTCGGTGATGGGTTCAGCGTTTACCCTCACCCGTCGCTCCGCGCCACCCTCTCCCACTGGGAGAGGGCTGGGTGAGGGTGTTTGTCCAGCGTGTATTCTCACGAACTTCGCCGACTGGACAAACATGCCGCCCGCGCCGCTGGCGGGATCGAAGATGCGCCCGTGATATGGTTCGATGATCTCGACGATGAGTTTGACCACGGCAGTCGGCGTGTAGTCTTCGCCGCCCTTCTGGCCTTCGGCGCGCGCAAACTCGCCGATGAAGTATTCATACACCCGCCCGAACACGTCGCCTTCGATGTCCATCGGGATCGAGGCGAAGGTTTTCAGGAGCGTGACCAGCAGGGAATTCTCGAACGCGGTGTAGGTCTTGGGCAGGACGCCCTTGAGGTCCTCGTTCTCCTCCTCGATGGCCTTCATCGCCTCGTTGATCGCCCGCCCGATGTCCGCCCCTTCCGGTCGGGATAGCAGGTAGCCGTACCGGGCCTTCTCCGGCAGGTACATCACCCCCAGCGCTTGGTAATCTGTCTTCCCGATGGTCCGCCGCCGCGATGTAGCCGCCGCCGTCCCGGCGGCAAACTTCTTTTCTGCCACGGCAAACTTGCTGTCGGCGTAGCGGAGGAAGATCAACCCCAAGACGGGTGTGGAATACTCGGAGGACTTGAGCTTCGAGTTTGCCCGAAGTTCATCCGCCACATCCCACAATCGTTTTTACAAGTCTGTGTGATTCCCAGCCACGAAGTTCTTCTCCAGTGGGGCGGCATCGTACCAACACCCCGCCAAAATCACAAGCAGCTAACCAAGGGGAAAAAGATTGGTGCGCCCGCTCGGACTTGAACCGAGAACCCGCTGATTAAGAGTCAGCTGCTCTGCCAATTGAGCTACGGACGCACCTCCCAAAGCGCGCGGAAACTAGCAGACTCTTTTGTTGTGCGCAAGTGTCGGTTTAGGGCAAATCGGTGTTGCCCATCAAATACCGGTCCACTTCGCGGGCGCAAGCGCGGCCTTCGTTGATGGCCCAGACCACGAGGCTCTGGCCGCGTCGGCAATCGCCGGCGGCAAAGACGCCGCGCAGGCTCGTGGCGAACTTGCCGTACTCGGCTTTGATGTTGGCGCGCTCGTCCTGCTGGATGTTGAGGGCTTTCAACAACCCGACTTCGGGACCAAGAAAACCCATCGCCAACAGGACGAGTTGCGCGGGAATTGTCTTTTCCGTGCCGGGAATCGGTTTTGGGCCGGTCTTTGTCCACTCGACTTGCACAATCTCGATGCCGGTGACGTTACCGTTGCCGAGAAACTTGTTCGCGGTGACGAGATATTGGCGCGGATCGGCGCCTTGAACGGCCTTTGCTTCTTCCTGACCATAGTCGAGTTTATAGACTTTCGGCCACTGCGGCCACGGATTGTCGGCGGCGCGTTCGAGCGGCGGCTGCGGGAGGATTTCGAGTTGCGTGACGCTCTTGCAGCCGTGACGCAGACTGGTGCCGACGCAATCGGTGCCGGTGTCGCCGCCACCGATGACGACGACGTCCTTGCCGTCAGCGTTGATGAAGGGAACCTGGGCGTCGAAGAGATGCTGGGTGTTGGCAGTGAGGAAATCCATGGCGAAATGGATGCCTTTGAGGTCGCGGCCTTCGATTGTCAAGTCGCGCGGGACGCTTGCGCCGGTGGCGAGGACGATGGCGTGGAAATCCTCGAAGAGTTCCTGCACGGGATAGTTCCTGCCGACTTCCGTGTTGAGGAGGAATGTGACGCCTTCCTGTTCCATCAACTGGATGCGGCGGAGAACGACCTCCTGTTTGTCGAGTTTCATGTTGGGGATGCCGTACATGAGGAGGCCGCCGGGACGGTCGGCGCGCTCGAAGACGGTGACGTTGTGCCCGGCCTTGTTGAGTTGGGCGGCGGCGGCAAGTCCGGCGGGGCCGGAGCCGATGACGGCGACGTTTTTGCTGGTGCGTTTCTTCGGCGGTTGGGGCGTGACCCAGCCCTCGGAAAAGGCGCGGTCAATGATTTCGCACTCGATCTGTTTGATGGTGACCGGCGGCAGGTGCATCCCAACGGTGCACGAGCCTTCGCACGGCGCGGGACAGACGCGGCCGGTGAACTCGGGGAAGTTGTTGGTCTTGAGAAGACGTTCGAGCGCTTCCTTCCAGAGGCCGCGATACACGAGGTCGTTCCACTCCGGAATCAGGTTGTTGATCGGGCAACCCGAAGCCGCGCCGGCAAGGATGCGCCCGACGTGGCAGAATGGGATGCCGCAATCCATGCAACGGGCGCCCTGGGCGCGGAGCTTGTCTTCCGCGAGGTGTTCGTGGAACTCACGCCAATGTTTGATCCGCTCCAGCGGCGAGGCGTCCGACGGGAGTTCGCGGTTGATTTCGAGGAATCCGGTAGGTTTACCCATGGGGAAGTTGAGCTGTTAAGGGTTGTAGGGTTGTAGGCCGACTCTGTGAGTCGGCGCGGGACACGTCTTTCGCCGACTCACAGAGTCGGCCTACAGAATGTCGGTCCACGGTGGTGGCGCGAGAGTTCATCGGTCGGCCTCCCATTCGATGTGATGAATCTCGCCGGCAAAAGGCCATGCATCAGCGTCGGTGACCAAACCGGCGCGAACCGGATTCTGGCGGACGTACTCCCACTTGTCGCCGTAGCTTTCATTGCTGCGCAGGGCGTGATCGAAGAAACTCTCCTGCCAGAAGGGAGCTTGTTTGCCTTGCGAACGCCAGTGCGCGGCAAGAAACTTCTTCAAGCTTCCAACCCAATGCGACAAACCCGGTGAGTCTTCAGTGGAAACGAAGGCGTGAATGTGGTCGGGCATGAGAACGTAGCGACCCACCCAGACTTGGGCGAGTTCGGCTGACTTGGCAGAGAACGCCATGAACTTCTCGTGCGCGGCGGAGTTGTCCAGTAGTTGCGCCCGATTGGCCGTGCAGATGGTCAGGAAGAACAGCGGCCGCGCGGAGCCAAAGATCATGTCCAGCCGTCGCTGGCGTTTGGGAGTGTGCGCTTTTGGCTCGTGTGCTGTAGGCCGACTCTGTGAGTCGGCGCTTTGTTGTTGCGGAGCGGAACGGTTTTCGCCGACACGCAGTGTCGGCCTACAAGAAGACACGCAGTGTCGGCCTACAACGGCTTTAGTACGTGCGCTGTTCATTAGTTGCCACCCACTCTGGCCACGTCGTTGACGTTTTCCTCAAAAGCGGCCACGGTGGCCTCTTCGCCGGTGAGACCGGCGGCCTTGGCGCGTTTGAGCGATTCCAGGACGCGCCTGTAGTCTTTCGGCATGACCTTGACGAAACGGGGGAATGTCTTTTCCCATTCGGCGAGGATTTTCCACGCGCGGGTGCTCTTCGTGTAATCGCCGTGGCGTTGGATGAGACGGCGGAGTTCCTCGATCTCGTCGGGGTCGGTGAGTTTTTCGAGTCCCGCCATCGCGGTGTTGCAGCGGGTCGGGAAATCGGCGCGCTCGTCGAGCACGTAGGCGACGCCGCCGCTCATGCCGGCGGCGAAATTGCGGCCGGTGCCGCCGAGGACGGCCACGCGTCCGCCGGTCATGTATTCGCAGGCGTGGTCGCCGACGCCTTCGACGACGGCGGTGACACCGCTGTTGCGGACAGCGAACCGCTCGCCGGCAATGCCGCGAATGAACGCTTCGCCGCTGGTCGCCCCGTAGAGGGCAACGTTGCCGATGATGACGTTCTCTTCGGGAACGAAAGTCGAGCCAGTCGGCGGATACGCGACGAGTTTGCCGCCGCTGAGTCCTTTGCCGAGATAATCGTTGGCGTCGCCTTCGAGAATCAGCGTCATGCCCGCCGGGAGGAACGCGCCGAAGCTCTGTCCCGCGCTGCCTTGGAACGTGAGTTCGATGGCGTCCTCGGGCAAGCCGTTCGGGCCGTACTTCTTGGTGATTTCGCTGCCGGTAATGGTGCCGACAACGCGATGGACGTTGCGGATGGGCAGCGTGGCGCGCACGTGCTCGCCCCGCTCAATCGCCGGCTCGCATATTTCGAGCAGCGAGGTCATGTCAAGCGACGCCTCGATGCCGTGGTCTTGCGGCTCGCAGCAGGAACGTTTCACCTCGGGTTCGACTTCGGGCTGGTGGAGAATCTTCGAGAAGTCGAGGCCGCGCGCTTTCCAGTGCTCGACAGCTTTCTTCGGTTCGAGTTTGTCCACGCGCCCGACCATTTCATTCAACGTGCGGAAACCGAGCCGCGCCATGATCTCGCGGAGTTCCCCGGCAATGAACCGCATGAAGTTGACGACGTAATCCGCCTTGCCGGTGAAACGGGCGCGCAGCCGCGGGTCTTGCGTGGCGACGCCGACCGGGCAGGTGTTGAGATGGCAGACGCGCATCATGATGCAACCGAGCGTCACGAGCGGCGCAGTGGCAAAACCAAACTCCTCCGCGCCGAGCAACGCGGCAATGGCGACATCGCGGCCGGTTTTGAGTTGGCCATCGGTCTCGACAATGATGCGGCTGCGTAGATCGTTGAGGACAAGCGTCTGGTGCGTCTCCGCAAGACCGAGTTCCCACGGGATACCGGCGTGCTTGATCGAGGAGAGCGGCGACGCGCCGGTGCCGCCGTCGTGGCCGCTGACGAGAACAACGTCGGCGTGCGCCTTCGCAACGCCGGCCGCGACGGTGCCGACGCCGACTTCGGCGACGAGCTTGACGCTGATGCGGGCGTGGCGATTGGCGTTCTTCAGGTCGTGGATCAGTTCCGCGAGGTCTTCGATGGAATAAATGTCGTGGTGCGGCGGCGGACTGATGAGGCCGACGCCGGGAGTCGAGTGGCGTGTCTTGGCAATCCACGGATAAACTTTGCGTCCGGGGAGTTCGCCGCCTTCGCCGGGCTTGGCGCCCTGTGCCATCTTGATCTGGAGTTCCTGCGCGTGAACGAGGTAGTCGCTGGTCACGCCGAAACGTCCGCTGGCAACTTGTTTGATGGCGGAACATTTGTTGTCGCCATCCGGCAACGGATGGAACCGGGCGGGATCTTCGCCGCCTTCGCCGGTGTTGGACTTGCCGCCGAGACGGTTCATGGCCACGGCGAGCGCTTCGTGCGCTTCCTGGCTGATGGAACCGAAACTCATCGCGCCGGTCTTGAAACGTTTGACGATGGAATCAACGGACTCGACTTCATCGAGGGGCACCGGGGTTTCGGCCCACTTGAAGTCGAGCAGGCCGCGTAACGTGCAAAGAGCACGGGACTGATCGTTGATGAGCGCGGCGTATTGCTTGAAAACGTCGTAGCTGCCGGTGCGGGTGGCGGCCTGGAGAAGTTGGATGGTTTCCGGGTTGAAGAGATGGTGCTCGCCGTCCTTGCGCCACTGGTACTGGCCGCCGGGATCGAGGACTTCGCCGTTGACTTCGCGGTCGGGGAAAGCGTGCCGGTGCCGGGCAAGGACTTCGCGGGCAACTTCATCGGCGCCGATTCCTTCGATGCGGCTGGCGGTCCATGTGAAATACTTCTCGACGAACGCATGGTTCAAACCGATAGCCTCGAAAATCTGCGCGCCCCGGTAACTCTGGATGGTTGAAATGCCCATCTTGGCCATGGTCTTGACGATGCTTTTGACGACGGCTTTGCAGTAGTTCTTGACGGCGGTCTTGTGGTCGAGGCCGGGGAGAAGTCCCTCGTGAATCATGTCGTCGAGCGTCTCGAACGCGAGGTAGGGATTGACGGCGCTGACGCCGTAGCCGACCAACAACGCGAAATGGTGAATCTCGCGCGGCTCGCCGGATTCGAGGATGAGGCCGACACGGGTGCGGGTTTCTTTGCGGATGAGATGGTGGTGCAGGCCCGACACGGCCATCAACGCGGGGATGGCGGCGTTGTCCTTGTTCACGCCGCGGTCGGAGATGATGAGGATGTTGGCGCAGTCGGCAATGGCTTTGTCGGCGTCCTTGCAGAGTTGTTCCATGGCCGCTTCCATGCCGGGCGCGCCTTTGGCGGCTTGGAAGAGGATCGGCAATGTGACGGGCTTGAAGCCGGGGAGGTTGACGTGGCGGAGTTTTTCGAGTTCCTCGTTGGTGAGGATCGGGCCGCGGAGCTTGATCATCCGGCAGTTCTGCGGCCACGGGTCGAGGAGATTGCCCTCGGAGCCGATCAACGTGTCGGTCGAGGTGATAATCTCTTCGCGGATGCAGTCGAGGGGCGGGTTGGTGACCTGCGCGAAGAGTTGCTTGAAGTAGCTGTAGAGCAACTGCGGTTTGTTCGAGAGCACGGCGAGCGGCGCGTCGTTGCCCATCGAGCCGAGCGGTTGGACGCCGTCGCGCGCCATCGGGCCGACGATGAACCGCAGGTCCTCGAAGGTGTAGCCGAAGACTTGTTGGCGGCGGACAACGGTCTTGTGGTCCGGGCCGTGGAAGTGCGGCGGTTCGGGCAGGTCTTCGAGGCGAACGAGGTTCTCGTCAAGCCAAAGACGGTACGGACGTTCCTTGGCCATTTTCTTTTTGAGTTCGTCATCGGCGACGATGCGGCCCTGTTCGGTATCAATGAGGAACATCCGGCCCGGCTGAAGCCGCC
>VHCW01000056.1 GCA_016871575.1 Verrucomicrobiota bacterium | reverse complement strand
TCCTGCGGATTCATCTGGAACAACACCGTGCATTTGAACCCGTGGCGTTTCGCCAGAATCTTCGCGAGCATCGTCAGGCTCTCCTCGCAGCGGTATTCCCATTCGCCGCAGACGAGCACGACATGTTTGCCCGGCCCCGCTCCGCCGACCGGCTCGTACGTAATCGTGGACGGTGCGGCTGGGGGATGAATCGTTTGCATCTTCCAACCTTTGACGCTCTTCACCACGGCGTCGCCGCCCTTGCTGAACAGGCGCACGTCGAGATGTTCCGGGGTAAACGTGGCGGCGGCAGCGACAGCAGCCTGGCGATCGTTGGCAAACACTTCCACGAGATTCTTGTCGGTGAACACGCGCAACGTGAGGTCTTCGCCGGGCTTGAGTGCAAACGGCGCCTGTGCCGTGCCGACGCTCAAGATCTTCGTTTCCGGTACAACAGCCACGCGCAGGCCGTTCTCACCGCTCTGGTCGCACAACACATCGAGACCGAACTCTTTTGCCGCGGGCGACCGGAACGTTACTTCCAATTCCAGCGCGTCACCGCGGATGTCCTTGAGGCGGTAGGCCGCGTCGCTCTTGAGTGTGAGCGCGGTTTCCTGTTTTGCGTCGGTTCGCAGCTTCGCCAATTCGCGCAGCGGCTTGATCCGCAACACGCCGTCCGCCGGTAACTCCAACTCGCGCGGGAGCGATTGCACGCCGGTTGGCTCGATGGGCATCTTCAACAGCCACGCCCACATCACGCGACGGCCGTCGCGTGTCAACACCGATTCGGGTGCGAAGAACTGATTGTTCCCGAAGCTCATCATCGCATGGAAACTCGGCAGATACTTCTCGTCCTTGAAGTCGCCGAGATAATACCGGGCGCCCTTCGGATGGCTGATGCACAACAGCATCCACTTGTCGCCGAGCTTGAACATGTTGCCGCAGGAGATGTCCTCGTCCTTCGGGATGCCGAGGTTCGGCGGATAGTCGGGGTGCAGCAAGTCGCCGAGGTAAGTCCAGTTCTTCAAGTCGGACGACTTCATCAACTGCGGATTCTTGCCGCCGCTGTAGGCGTAGTAGGTGTCGTTCATCAACCAGCAATCCGGGTCCCACATCCGGATGTTGGGCACTGTGCCGTCGGCAGCTTTCGGCACGACCTCAACCGGTTCCGTCCACGAGTCGAACGAATCGTCGGCGGGATGATGAATCACGTTCCGGCTCTTGCCTTGGCCGTGATAGATGATCGTTGGCCGGCCTTCCTTCGTGTAGAAGCCGGTGCCGCTGAACATGCCGTGGCCGGTGGTCGGCGGCGCGAGCACGGTCTTGTGCCATTTCCAGCGCACCATGTCGTCGCTGGACACGTGGCCGAAGACGTATCCCCAAGGATTGCGGTAGATGTAGTGCAGATGAACCTTGCCTTTGTAGTCGAAGATGCAATTTGGATCGCCCGGCATCGCCACGCCGGGGCCGGGATGGGCGAGGTGAAATGTCATCCAGTTCGCGGGCGGCTGGTCCGGCCACTGCGGCACATCCGGCACGTATGGCCCGGTGGGTACCGGCTGCGGCGTGCCCGCCTTCGCCTGCTTCGCATCCGCGTCTGAGCGCGCCGCGACCAGAGTGCTTTTTCCGTCGAGCGCGAGCCGGCCGTCCTTGAGTTTCGCTCCGCCCGTGAACGCGTGATGTGTGAAGCGTCCGGCTCGATCCTTCACCGTGTTGCCTTCAAAATCCCACCACGCCAGCGGCTTGATGTCCGAGGCGACGTTTGGCTTCAGCGATTGAATCTCGGCAGCCGTCAATGCGCGCCTGTAAATGCGCGCATCCTCAATCGTCCCGGCAAATGTTCCTGAGCGCGTGCCGATGTGCCGCAGCCCAAACACCGCGATGTGGTTCGGGATATTCAGTAATTCAATGTTCTCCGCCGTGTACGCCGCGTACGGCGCGCCGTTGCGGTAAATGCGCACGTTGTTGCCTTCATAGACAATCGCCATCTGGACGAGCGTGTCGGGGCCGGCCGTCTCGGCGGCGTTGGCATTCTGGTCCTTCTGTGTTCGCTTGTACCGATCGCTGCCGGCCATCCATTTAGCCTGCGCCCGTTCGCCGAAGACGATGGCGTCGAACTGGTCGCCGCTCTGGATGGTCAGCGCGCTGCCGCCCTGCTGACTCAGGTTTGCCGGAGAGACCCACGCCACCAATGTCTTGTCGCCACCCGGAACCGGGGCAACCGGTTGTTTCGCGGCGCGTGTCGTGATCCCGCGCGCCTTCAACTCGGGCGAGGCGGGCTTGAGAATTTTCAGACGGATGTCCTTGAACTGCGCCGTCGTGGGTGGGCCGGTGTGCAGTTGCAGGGCCAGGATGCCCTGCAAATCCTGCGACTGCGGATCGTTGTCGAACGTCTCCGCCACGAGCCGGCCATTGACCTTGAGCGTCAGCCGGCTGCCCACGCAGATCAAATGATATTCGTGCCACTCGTCGAGACGGAAGTCGGCCGGGCCTTGTGCGTCGGCGATCGGTTCCTTCATGACCTTGCCGGTCTCGTCGAAGGTCGTGCGTTCGCCGCGCCACGCCAGCGTGTGCCGGCCATGCTCGTCGTAGAGCCGGACCAGCCACGGCGTGTCGAGGTTGTTGTCCATCTGATAGCCGGCGACGTCGTGGTTCGGCATCTCCCAACTGCGGAACTGGAACCCGCAATTGATCCGCGGCGAGCCGAACACCCGATGTTTCAGTTTCAACTCGAAGTCGGCCACTTCGCCGCCTTGCCAGATCAAGTAGAGGTTTTGCTTGAGCGGATGCTCCTTCGTGATCTTGGCGGTGAGCGCGCCGTCCTCGATGGACCAAAAGCTCATGTCGGCGGCTTTCCATCCAGCGAAACTCTTTCCGTCGAAGATGGGAGAGAATCCGTCTTCAGCAGTGGCTAGTTGCGCGAGTAGCAGTACGGTGAGGAGGGTGAGGGTGTGTTTCATTTTGTGTTTGGCTCCCAGATGCGGTTCTTCTGCGCTTCGCGGAAACCTTGGTTGGTGGATTTGAGTTTCCAGATTTCGAGTTTCTTGATGGTCAAACGACCGACGGCGAAGGCTTCGAGGTCATTTTTCCCGCGGTAATCGGCATGGCTGGCGACGATGGCTTGGCGGTCGTTGGCGAAGACTTCGACGAGATATTTGTCTATGAAGATGCGCAGTTCCACATCTTGGCCGGTCGGAAGATCGGCCATGGCGAACGGCGCCTCGGCGGTGCCGACACGGAGTGTGCCGGTTTCCGGGCGGAACAGAATCGGCAGGCCGCCGCCTTTGCCGTCGGCGAAAAGGGTAAAGCCGAAAAGTTTTCCCTCCGCTTCTTCCGTCGCAACCGTGATGCGGAGTTCGGCGGCGTCACCGGGAAGCGTGGCGATCTTGATGCCGGCGATTTGGCGGGCGGGAAGCACTTCCTTCGGCAGCGTGTTGATTTTTACTTCAGTGCGTGTCACGGCGTCATGGCGCAAGGTTTCAAGTTCGCGCAGGGGTTTGATCCGCAGGATGCCGTCGGCGGGCAGGCTCAGTTCACGGGGCAAGGATTGGATGGTGCGCTTGTCCATGGTGCCATCGGTGCTGCCGAGCGTGGCCAGCCACGCCCACATGACGCGGCGGCCATCCGGTGTCAGCACGCTCTCCGGGGCGAAGAAGTCCACGCGCCAATGTGGGCGGCCAATTAGGCTCTGTTCCTCGCGTCGCCAGTTCATGCGACCATGTTTCTGCGGAACGAACTGCTCGGCCTTCGCATCCCAGTCGCCGATGTAATAGCGGCAGCCGAGCGCATGGCTGATGCAGAGCAGCATCCATTTGTCGCCGAGCTTGAAGAAGTTGGCGCAGGAAATGTCTTCGTGGCGCATTACGTCGGGCAGGTCACGGCGCAGGAAATCGCCGACAAGCGTCCAACTCTTCAGGTCCTTCGATTTCATCAACGGCGGAGTGCTGCCGCCGGAGATGGCGTAGTAGGTGTCGCCGATGAGGAAGCAATCGGGATCCCAGTGCCGAATCTTCGCCGCGCTGCCATCGGCGTTCTTGACCTCGACGGGATAGGGTTTCTCCCACGCGGACAACTCCCGGTCTTTTGCGATGGCGATCTGGTTTCGACCGGAAGCCCTGCCGTGATAGATGGCGGCGGGCTTGCCTTCCTTGGTGATGAAACCGGTGCCGCTGAACATTCCGTGGCCGGTGAACGTGGGCTGGAGCTTCGTCGTTTGCCACGTCCAGTGCAGCATGTCGGGGCTGGTGACGTGGATGAAGGAGAAGCCTCTCTCGACCTTCCCGGTCACCGTCCAATCGTGCGCCAGAATGTAGTGAAGGTGATAGGTGCCGTCGAGATAGAAGGCCGCGTTCGGATCGCCCGGTATGCTGTCGCCGCCGGGGTGCATGAGATGGTAGTTGAGCGCGTGCGGATTGCCGGGCGGCGGCGATGCCGGATACGGCTTGTAGGTGTCCGTGAGCGGACTGACGCGGATGTTGCGAAACGTGACCGCGCCGCCGTCAGCGAAGAAACGAAGGCGGTCGCCGGCGGGATTCCAGAAGCGCGTGACGAGCGAACGTTTGCCGGCGATCTCGGCGTCGAGGATGTCGTGGCGGACGATGATGTCCACGGCGAACGGCTTGTCGAGGCCGCGCACCGCGTCAACCGCCGGCCCGCCGGCGGTCTTGCCGGAACTGGCGGTCATCGTTGAGAATCGGACGCGCTTCAACTTCGGCTCAAACGTCAGGTCGCAGCCGTCTGTTTCACCGGCCCGCAGACTCACGCCAAAGACGGACGCGCCTGCCTCCGGGACGATTTCCATTTGCAGCCGGTAATCGTTCGGGATTGTGGGAAGATCGAATTTCTTGGTGGCTTGCACGCGGACAGAGTTTTGAACGGAGAGCGGCGCGCCGGTGGCGGGAATCATCTCGTTGACGAAGCGCGTGCCGAGGTTGCCGTCGGCGTCCTGCACCAGCTCGCGCAGGACTTCGTTGCCGCCCCAACCGTCGTCGGAGAGGAAGCCGGCGTAGATGCGGCGGCCTTTGCCGAACGAGCCGGTCTTGGGCACGGCGAGGTTGTCGAGCCGCAACGGCGTGTTCTTCGTCCACGGGCCGAACCAGCCTTTGGATTTCCAGACGCCGCTGCCGCAGATATAGTAGTGCCAGTTGCCAAACTTGAAAACGTTCGGGCAAGTGGCGAGCCGCTTGTCAGACGCGATGAACGCGCCTGGCTGTTCGATCCATTTTTCGAGGTCGGGTGAGGTGAGCCGAACCTGCGTGTAAAGCGCGCCTGTCACCTTGAGGTAGTCACCGTCGCCCACGATCAGCTCGCCTTTCTCGATGCGCGCGTTGCCGAAGATCATCGCATCGGGGAACGTCCCCGTGCGGTCGCGCAGACTGCCGCCTTCGAAGTCATACCACGCGACCGGCTTCGGCCCGGCGGCGGTGTCGGGTTTGAGCGCGGCGAGTTGTTCGGACGAGAGCACGGTGTCATAGACACGCGCGTCGAGGATTCGGCCGTGGAAATACGCGCGGCCGGCAGTCGCCATGGTGTGCCGCAACCCCATCAGCAACGACGAGCCGGTCGGGAACACCAGCGGGGCTTTGATCGGATAATCGGCGTAGAGCGAGCCGTTGCGATAGAGCGTTCCTTTCGTGCCGTCCGTGACCATGGCGACCTGCACGACGGCGTCGGGCATCGCGGATTCCTCGGCCCAACCGCTCTGGCCGCGCGGCGTGCGTTGGTGGCGGTCGCTGCCGGGCATCCAACGGCGGGAAGCAATCTCGCCGAAGACGATGCCGTCGAACTGCGTCGCGTCCGTATGCTCGATGGTGAGGACGCTGCCGCCCTGTTGGTTGAGGTCGGCGCAACGCACCCAAGCCACCAGCGTCTTGTTGCGGATCGGTTTGGTCTTCGCCCGCTGCTCTGGTCCCACCTTGATCAGGTGGAACAGGCCGTCCTCGGTCTGGAAAATTTCCACGTCGCCGCCCGGCATGAACGGATGCGGCGCGGTCTTGGTGAACGTCACGCCATCTTTGCTGACAGCGCGCTGGACGCCGCCGTGGTCGCTGTAGTAGTCGGGCGTCGGATAGAACCAGTTGTATTGGCCGTTGTGGAATACGACCGCGCCGGTGCCGTTCCACGCTTCCCACTGCTCGGTGATCGGGATCGTCACCGGATGATGCGTCCACGTCTTCAGGTTCTTCGTGGACGCCTGCCAGATTTCGAGACCGCCGTGGCCGCCGTCCCACTTGCTGTGCATGTTGCGACGGAGAATCAGATAGAACAGACGGAACGTGCCCGTGCGGTCGTCCCAATACGGAATGCAATCGCCCGCCTTCGAGTTGTGGCCGCGCGCGCGGAAATACTGCATCGAGGCGCTCTCGTCGCCGAGGATGGCCCGTTTGCGCTGCTGGGCCAGTTTCGCGCCGCCGCTCAACGTGGCGATCTCCGCGTCGGACAACGCGCGATGCCACAACGCCGCGTGGTCCATCTGCCCGCGAAAACCCGACAACAGCTTCCCGTCGGCCAGTTGCGCCGCGCCAAAAAACCGCGGCGCCGTTGCGGGCCGGGTCGTGCCAATGGGATACTCTTCGTCCAGCAGCACACCATCAACCCAGAGTTGGAGTTTTGCGCCGGTGCCGCGCACGACCACGTCGTGCCAGTCGCACGGCCCCACCAACTCCATCGGGAACATGACGCGCAGGACGGCGTTGCTGGCGTCGCTGAACAACGGTGCGTCTGGAAACTTCATGGGTAGCATTCTTCTTTGCTCGAACGGTGCCGGCAAATTCGTCGCGCCCCAGAGGAACTCGATCACGCCGCGCGAACCCTGAATCGCGCGCGGCCCTCCCGGCCAGCCGAACATCCATGCCGCCGGCGTGGACACCTTGCCGCCGGTGAAATTCCGGTCCTCGTGCGGCAACGTCGCGCCATCCACGCCGCGCAGATACAGGCTCGCCCTGCCATCGCCGCCGTAGCTGCCGAACAGCGGCGCGTTCCATTCTCCCCGCGGATCGCGCACGCGCAACAACAGCGTGAACACTGCGCCCGGCGGATCAAACGCCGGCCCGCCAATCTCCAGATGCCCGCCATTGAACTGCGCCACCTTGCCATCGCCTCCGCGCGCCAGCGACGCCGCGCGTTCGTCGCCGGTAAGCTCGACGCCAAGTTTCACGTCGCCATGAATGGTGAAGTTCTTTGCTGACTCGGTTGACATGTCCCAGCGACGCGTGGCGGAGTCAAGTGGGCTGGATTCCCCAGCATGGAAAGTGGAAGCGCATGCGCAGAACAGAATAGTCAGGAGGAATTTCATGGTTTTACTTTCTCCGGCGCACGTCGAGCCAGACGGCACCGAGGATGACGAGTCCCTTGATGATGTATTGCAGCGAGAAATGGACGCCGGCTTGGTTGAGACCTTTGTCGAGGATGCCGATGATGACCGCACCGATTAACGTGCCCGGCATCGTGCCGATACCACCGGTGAAGCTCGTGCCGCCGACCACCACCGCAGCAATCGCGTTCAACTCGAATCCCTGACCAGCCGCCGGCTCGGCGGAGTAAAGCTGTGACGAGTGAATCAGTCCGGCGAGTCCTGCCAGCAACGAGCAGAGCACATAGACGGTCGTTTCCCGTCGCGCGAGTGGGATGCCGACGTAGCGCGCCGCTTCGCGGTTGCCGCCGATGGCGTAGAGGTGCTGGCCGAATGCCGTCCGGTGCAGCAACAGCGCCGTCAACGCGAACGCGCCGAGCATGATCAACGCCGGCACCGGCACGACACCGAACAGCCGTGCGTTTCCGAGGTTCAGAAAAACCGTCTCCGAATCCGGCACAGGCAAGGGACGGCCTTCGTTGAAACGCAACGCCGTGCCGCGCGCCACCAGCATCGTGGCCAGCGTGATGATGAACGGCGGCATCCGCGTTTTGGCAGCGCACGTTCCGTTCACCAAGCCAAACGCCGCTGCCGTCCCCATCCCGGCGACCGCCGCTCCCGCCCAGCCTGCGTGCGGCAACACCGCCACGGCCACCGTCCCGGCCAGCGCAACGACCGCGCCCACGCTCAGGTCAATGCCGCCAATCAGAATCGCCAGCGTCATGCCGAACGCGAGGATGGCATTGATGGAAATCTGCTGCGTCAGGTCGAGCAGATTGCTCACGGTGAGGAAGCGTCCGCCGGGCACGAAGAAGGCGAAGAACGCCACCAGCAGCACGATGGCGATCAGCAACGGCAAGAGTTGGCGCAGTGTTTTCATCGTCAGTTCCTTGTCAGTTCGGCCATGACTTCCTCGGCGGTGATCGCCTGTGACGGCGTCTCGTGCACGATCCGTCCGTCACGATACAACGCCAGCCGGTGCGACAGGTTCATCACTTCCGGCAAGTCGGACGAGATTAGCAACACCGCCATGCCCTGCTCGACGGCGCGGCGGATGATGCCGAACATCTCCTCGCGCGCGCCCACGTCAACGCCACGTGTCGGCTCATCCAAAATCAAAATCTTCGGCTGCCGTTCCATCCATTTCGCGACGACAACCTTTTGCTGGTTGCCGCCGGAAAGGCTGACGACCGGCTGTTCGGGGCCGGTTGCCTTGATAGAGAAATCCCGCACCGCGCGATTGACAATCTCCGCCCGGCGCGAAGGGTTCACGTGCCCGGCACGCGTCCACGGCAGCGCGAGGTTGAACCCCAGCGAATCGGTCATCACGAGTCCCTTGCGCTTCCGATCTTCCGGCACGAGCACGATGCCGGCGTCGAGCGCATCGCTTGGTTGGCGAATTGTCACTGCGCGACCATCCACCAGAATCTCACCGTCTGCCGGCAGAATACCAAAGAGCGTCTGCGCCAGTTCGGTGCGCCCCGCGCCGACCAGTCCGGCGAAGCCGAGGACTTCGCCGTAACGCAACTCGAAGCTCACGTCGTTGACCTGGGCGTTGCGCAGGTGGCGCACGGTGAGTGCGACCGCGCCGGGCATCCATGGCGGACGGGGGTAATGTTCGCGCAGTTCGCGGCCCACCATCCAACGGATGAGTTCGGTCTGGCTGAGTTCGGCGGCGGTCTGCGTGCCGACTGAGTGGCCGTCGCGCAACACGGTGATCCGGTCGGCCAGCCGTTGGATTTCTTCGAGCCGGTGCGAGATGTAGATGATGCCGACGCCTTGCGCGCGGAGTTGGCGGAGGATCACGAACAGACGTTCGGTTTCCGCTTCCGACAGCGACGCCGTTGGCTCGTCAAGCACCAGCACGCGCGCCTTGACCGAGAGCGCCCGCGCAATCTCCACCAACTGTTGCCGCGCGACGCTCAGTTCACTGACGCGCATCCGTACGTCGCCGATTTCCGGCAGGCCAAGTTCGTCGCGGAGTTGTTCCGCCTCGCGGAACATCCGCCGGCGGTCGAGCAGGCCGCAGCGTTGCGGCTCGCGTCCGAGAAAAACGTTTTCGGCGACGGACAGGTTGGGCGCGAGCGACAACTCTTGGTGGATGAGACGGATGCCGAGCCGGTCGGCGGCGGCGACATCGTGAATCTCGATGCGCTGGTCGTTGTGGAGAATCTCGCCGGCGTCGGGCCGGTGGATGCCGCCGAGGATTTTGATGAGCGTGGATTTGCCGGCGCCGTTCTCCCCGAGCAGGGCGTGAATTTCACCGGCGCGCAACTCGAAGTCCACGCGGTCGAGCGCCACGATGCCGCCGAAGCGTTTCGTCACAGCGTTGAGTCGCAACAGCATCGCTAGGGGCCTTTGAGGAACTCCGCCGCGTTCTCGCGGGTGATGAGTTTCACCGGGACTTTGATGTCCTTCTCGACAGGTTTGCCGGCGAGATGGTCGTAGGCTTTCTCGGCGGCGACTTTGCCGATTTGTCTTGGGAACTGCGCGGAAGAACTGTGCAGCTTGCCGGCGAGGATGGTGCGGAGGGCTTCCTGCGAACCGTCCACGGTGACGACCGTGACTTGGCCGGCTCGTCCGGCGGACTCGATGGCCGAGATGCAGCCGAGCGCGCTGGGGTCGTTGATCGGGAAGACTGCGTTGATGTCGGGGAAGCGACCGAGCAGATCGCGCATGACGGGACGCGCGCCCTCGGTGGTGCCTTTGGCTTCCTGCACGTCGAGCAATTTCAGGCCCGGATGCTTTGCCATCTCTGCTTTGAACCCATCCACGCGGTCAATACAGGCTTTGTTCACGCTCAGGTGCAAGATGACGACCTTGGCGTCGGGCTTGATCTTCGCCAATGCCTCGCAGGCGAGCCGCCCAGCTTCGACGTTGTCGCTGGCGACTTGGCAAAGCACGAGGTCACGATCGTTCACGGGCGCATCCACGACGATGACGGGAACGTTCTGGCGTTTGGCCTCGATGAGCGTGCCCTTGACGCCTTCCCAGTTGACCGGGTTGAGGAACACGGCAGCAGGTTGTTGTTGGAGCACGTCGGCGACGTCGCCTTTTTGTTTGAGGCTGTTGAATTGCGCATCGAGGGTTACAAGCCGGTCGCCGTGCGACTCGACGACCTGTTTGATGCCGTCGTTGAGTTCGACGAAGAACGGGTTGTTCATCGTCTGGAACGAGGCCGCGAACAAGCGGCCTTTGGATTCGACGGACTGTTTTCCGCAACCGACCAGCAGAGCACCACAAATGCCGAGAAACAGAAGAGATAGCCTGTTCATGATGCCTGCGTTTACCAAAGCCGGGCGTCAAACACAACTCGACAAGCTTCCCCTATTTGGGGGATGTTACTCGGTGGACTGGTCTGCTATAAAGCCGCCGTGGCTGCGTTAGGATTTCATCTTGTTTGCGCGGTTGCCGTGGCACTCTTGGCCGGCGGCGCTGTTGCCGCGCCCCCGCTCACGACCGCCGCGCAAGTCCGCGCGCTTTCCAGCGAACAAACCCAACGCCACCCGTCCGTGGCGTTGCGCGGTGTCGTGACGTACAGCCGCCACGCCGAGACGAGCGATTTCACCGTGCAAGACGCCACCGGCGGCGTCTGGTTGCCGGCGAGACCGTTGCCGGCCGGGTTTCGAGTCGGCATGGAAGTGGAAGTCACCGGCCACGCCGAGCCGGGCGTGTTTGGTCCGGTTGTCCGTGCTGACACGGTGCGCGTACTCGGTTCCGGAACATTACCGGAACCTTTGGCAGTGAGTTACGAGGAACTGCTCGCCGTCCGGCTCAACAGCCAGCGCGTGGAATTGACCGGCGTCGTCCGCAGCCAGCGCATCAACCCGGAGTTCGGCCTCGGTTGGCTGGCGCTCGAATTGGCCAGCGGCGGCGGACGGGTCACAATCAACGTGACCCACGAGATCGTCGGTCACCCGGAATTGGTGGGCGCGCGGGTGCGAGTGCGCGGCGTCTGCCTCCACAGCCCCGACCCGCGCGCGCAACAGGTGTTTCTGCCGACCTTGAACGTCCACGAACTCACCGACATAGCCGTGCTCAGCCCCGGCGTGGCGCGGCCGTTCGATCTGCCGCTGGTGCCCATGGATCAACTCCTGCGCGCCGCCAGCGGCACCGAGCCGGGCCGGCTCGTTCGCGTGCGCGGCATTGTCACGCTGGTGCCGCCCGACGGACCGGTCGCGTTGCAGGACGTCACGCGCGGCCTGCGCGTCTGGTTGCGTGAGTCGCCGCATCCACACCCCGGCGAGATGGTGGACGTGGTAGGCTTCACGGAACCGGGCGGTTATTCGCCGGTGCTCCGCGACGCTGCGTGGCAACTTGTTGACAAGGCGCGGGTGCCCGCGTCCCTGGCTGTCGATCCGCTCCAAGCCACCGCGCACGATGGCCGGTTGTTGACTGTGCGAGGCACGCTTAGCGCCGCGTTGCGCGGGGAAAATCGCTGGACGATCACGCTGGAGAACAAGTCAGTCCGGTTTCTCGCGCGCATCCCCGGCACGGATAAACTGCCGTGGCGCATCGGCAGCGAACTAACCGTCACCGGCGTCTGTGAAGTCGAGGTGGGAAGCTGGGAATCCTTCGTTACCCACCGGCGTCCCCAAGGCTTCGTCCTGCTGGCGCGGGATTTCGCCGACGTGACGTTGTTGCGCGCCCCGCCGTGGTGGTCGCCGTTGCGGCTCATCACCGCCGTGATCACGTCGCTGGTCATCGCCCTCGCGGCGCTGTGGGTGCGGACGTGGCGGCGGTTACACGAGGAACGCCGCGCGCGGGAGGAAGCGCGCGCGCAGTTCGCCGCCGTGTTCGCCGAACGCAACCGAATGGCGGGTGAAATTCACGACACGCTTGCGCAAGGTTTCGCCGGCATCAGCGTCCAACTCGAAGCGCTCAGCGACCGGCTGGGTGCCGTGCCGGACGACGCGCGTCGTCACCTCGATCTGGCCCGTCAACTCGTGCGCCAAAGCCTCGCCGAAGCCCGCCGCACCGTTTGGGCGTTGCACGCGCAAGTGCTCGAAGACGGCACGCTCGGCGACGCGCTCGCACAAATCGGCCGTCAACTCACGGATGGCGGCACCGTCGCATTCGCGTTTCACACCACCGGCACACCGCGCCCGTTGCCAGACAAGGTCGCCAACGATCTGCTGCGCATCGGGCAGGAAGCGTTGACCAACGCCGTTCGCCACGCCAGCGCCCGTCAGATCACGCTCGCCCTCGACTTCGAGCCGCGCGCCGTCCGCCTGGCCGTGAGCGACGACGGCTGCGGTCTGACCGCTGCATTCCCGGAGCCGGGCAACGGCGGATTCGGCTTGCGCGGCATGCGCGCCCGCGCCAACGCCATCCACGCCGACTTGCGCATCCAGAGCGCCCCTGGCGCCGGCACGACCATTACTCTCACGGTGCTCAATGTCTGAGCGCATTAGAATCGCCATCGTGGACGATCATCCCGCCTTGCGGATTGGTCTCGGCGCGATTCTCAACGCGCAACCCGATCTGCGCGTCATTGGCGAAGCCGGTGATGTGGCCGAAGCGCTGGCCGCGTGCGAACGCCACCAGCCCGACGTGGTGTTGATGGACCTGCGCCTGCCCGGCGGCGGTGGCGCGCAAGCGACGCTCGCCATTCGCGAACGTTGGCCCGCCATGCGCGTCCTAATCGTCACGACCTATGATGGCGACGAGGACATTCACCGTGCATTGCAAGCCGGCGCGAGCGGTTACGTCCTCAAGGATCTGACCAGCACCGAACTGGTCGCCGCGGTGCGCGCCGTGCACCGGGGCGAACAAGTGTTACCGCCCGCCGTCGCTGCCCGGCAACGCGAACGTGTCCGGCGCAAAGACCTTTCGCCGCGCGAACTCGAAGTGTTGCAACATCTGGTGAACGGTCTGAGCAACAAAGAAATCGCCCGCGCGTTGTCCATCGGCGACGAAAGCGTCAAGACTCATCTCTCCGGCATCTTTCTCAAACTCGGCGTGACGGATCGCACCCAAGCTGCCATCGAAGCCATCCGCCAAGGCATCGTTCACTTGAACCATCCGTGACTGGTACAAGAAGGCAGACTGGCGCGTCATTTCAGATGCTCCTCAAACAGACGATAGGCTTTCTCGCGCATTGCGTCGGGGAAATCGTGGTCACAGTCCGGATGCTCGACCAGCAGGTGCTGCGGTTTGCTGTAAAGTTTATAGATTTGCATCGCTGCGGCGGCGACGCGGTCCACGCTGTCCCACTTGAAGTTGCTGTCTTTGAGCGGCGCGTTGATGAAACAAACGCGCGGGGCGAGTGCGCCGATCATCTCGTGGAAGTCGAACGGAATCTCATCGAGCCGGCCTGCGTAGTTGGCCAGCTTCGGCATGTAGCGCGTCTGACACCAGCCTTTCTCCGGCAGCCAGCGTTTCGGGTCGCCGCCGTAGTAGTCGCAATACGAGTCCAGTCCGCAACTGGAGACGATTACCTTGATGCGTTGGTCGAACACCGCCGTATAGACCGCGTTGTGACCGCCGAGTGAGTGGCCGATGGCGCCGAAACCGTCGCGTTTCACGAAGGACAACGACTCCAGCAGGTCGAGGCCGCGGATGTTGTCCCAGATGGCCTTCATCGTGCCACTTTGCCAACCGAGCGCCTTGATGTCGGGCTGGTACTTCGCGAGCAACGGATAGGACGGCGCGAGCGTCACGAAACCGCGCTCAGCGAGTTCCTGCGCGTATTGGCGATGCGGTTTGCCGCCGAGACCGACGACAACCTTGTGGCCAATGGTGTTCTCGGTCGGATGCAAGCAGAGAACCGCTGGTGCTGGGGTGCGGAGCGCAGCGTGCGGGATTAACAGATACGCTGGCACGCGACTGCCGGGTTCGGACGAGTAGGTGATGAGCCGTCGGACGTAGGAGCCGCAGTCGGTTTCCTCTTCCACCTTCATATCGAGGGCACAACGTTTCGCTTTGCCCGGCAGTGGTCCCATGATTTCTTCCATCGCCACCAAGATCGTCGCGCGACGCTTCTGCCAGTCGGTAACGTTTTTCACCGGCACAATCGCGCCGCGCGCATTCCGATATGTCATCAGATTGTTCCGGTCCAAGCGTGGCGACAGGCTGGCGGCGATAAGAAGAATCAGTAGTGGCTTCATACGTTACCGCTTGTTCGGCGCGGGTCTCCTGACCGCGCCGAGGCGTTTGACCGCGAGGTCTCCTTCTCCATCGCGTATCGAAAGACCTGCGGTCGGGAAATGTGCGCGGTCAGGAGACCTGCGCACAACCGGCGTTGAACGATCAGTAGGAGTTTCATGTGCTATTTGGTCAGTCGTCGGTTCAATTCGAGGACTTTGCCGACGATACGTTCCTCGATGTCGGGCTTGTAATCAGGCGCTTCGTAGCCGCCTTCCTTCAATACGCGCAAACTGGGGATGTAACCGCCATACTCATTCGAGTAACCCGCGACCCAGACGACCGCCTTGCCGCCGAGTTCGCGTTTCAATCGCAGCGAGTAATCCACCACGACTTCCGCGCCGAGCGTCACCAGTATCAAGTCATCGCCGAAATGGACGACCTGCACGGGATATTGGCGGCCCGGCACCGGTTTCTTCGGGTCTTTTTGTTCGCGCTCCAGTGTGATGTATTCGAACGCACCGCGAAGCGGGCCGCGCACCGGTCGCACATGCGACGCCATCGCCGCCTCGACCGAGTAGGCGAGTGTCTTCCCGTGGTGTTGCGCAAATTCCAGCGGCTTGACGTAGGGAATCATGTAATGGCGCGGGTAGGGGTTTTGGTCAGCGCCGCAACCCATCATGAACATTGCCGTCAATCCCGGCCGCCCTGCCTGTAATGTTTCCTGCGCGAAGCCGGCGTAGTCGCCGTTGAATTCATAGCGATGGACTTTGCCAGTCATGGACACGGAACTGAGCGTGGTGTTGTGGCAGGCGTAGCCGAAGAGCACGGCACAGAGATTGGTGCCGGGACTTTGCACCATCAAGACGGGCACATTTTGGTCCACGGGACCGTCAGGGTTGGGCGCTTTCTTGGCGTTGGGATCGGTTGGTGAAAGCGAGTAGTTGCGCCGGCGGTTCATGGAGAATCCGCATCGGGCGTGCGCATAAAGCAACTGCGCCGGCGCGAGCTTTGACAACGCCTCGCCGATGAGGTGCGGCAACCGTTCCTCCAGAAAGGCGTGATACTTCGGGGCTTCCGGCTTGCTGCCGCGATACTCCGGTCCGCAATGCGTGTGCGAAGCGTTCATCACCAGAAACTGCGGCGGCACTTTGTAGCGTTCCATGACTTGCTTCTCGACCGATTGACGCAACGTCGGGACCACGCCGATCAGGTCCAGTGTTACGATGACCAACCGCGTCCCTTTCTCGTCCTCCAGCGCGAGCGCCTTGGCGAACAGGTTCTGCGCGGTGCCGTGTGACGGTGACTTGCGGGCCGCGTAGCCCGACATCCACATGTTCGTCTGCGGCGTGATGACGGTGGAAGCCACGCCGGCTTTCCAGTAGCAATTGGTGTCGAGGGTCGCGGCGAAACCGAGGCTCGTCGCAAGGACAAACAGTAGAGTGAATTTTGCAGTATTCATGTTATTGCAAACGTACCAGTTTTCCACCGCCCGGGGGAAGACGCAATTCTACCTGCGCGGCGTTGGCGGGCGACCACGTCGAAGTAACGGGCTCAAACACCTCCAGTCGCCCCGGTCCAGCGATGAATCGGGTGACGGGTTTTCGGAACTCGTCCTCCCTGGGTTGGGCGCGACCGCTGTACGTGCGGTAGTCGAGGTTGACCACCAGCGCATGGGTGGGCGAGTTGTCTTTGCCGAAATAGCCGATCACAAACCCTTCCACTCGCGAATGGTGCGATCCTCCCTCAGCAAACAATGCCGCCTCTTCTGCGTCCGTCAACTTCGCCGGCCGGGGCGGGAAATCCTTGGCCGGCACGGGAGGATCGAGGCGGAACGGTGAATCCTTTGCCAGCGGCGTTGCGCCTTCCGGAATCATGCCGGCATGACGAACAGCCAGAGACCGGAGCGGCTGCAACTGCTTGGCGATGGCGACGAATTCCTTGTTCCATTCGCGCGCCGCGTAATACAACGCGGTCGGCGATCCGTCGGCGAGGTTCATCATCGCGCCGTCGTGCCCCCGATAGCCATACACGTAGTGGGAGATGCCTTGGGCGCCGTAGGCCAATGAGGTGTAGGTCAGCCAGCGGAGTTCCTCGCCGGTGGGAATGCGCATGTTCTTGGTCCAACTGCACGCCTGCACGATGTTCATAAATGGCAGGCCGGCTTCGAGCGCCGCTTCCCGCACCAAGGCCAGGTTCAGAAAATATTTGAGGCCGTCACCTCTCACGCCGAAATGATAGTGGTCGTAGCTGAGCAATTCCGGGCGAACAGTCTTGATGAACTCACGCACGTATTCACGGTAAGCGGGGATTTGATCTCCGGTGATTCCCAGTTGCTTGTTGGAGGCGGTCAACGGGTAGAGGTTCACATAGACGAGATGCGACGAATCTTTCTCCTTCAGGTAGGCGCGCATTCGGGCGAGGTCCGAAAACAAGGAGGAGTTCGGCTCGTCCTTGAGGCTGTACGCGTACATGGCCGGATGCGTTCGCAGAGCGTCCACGATTGTGTCCAATTGCGATTTCTTCTCCGGATCGTCCAGGTTCCACAGGCCCAAGCCGACAATTCCACGCAAGCCGTGCCGCTGGAGGATGTCGAGTTGAGTGCGATAATGAGCGGCCAAGTCGCCATCCGCGGGCAAGCCTTGCTTGGTGACCCACACGAGATTCCAGTTGCCATCGGCCATTTGTTTGGCGGCGACGTCGGTCATCGGCATCGGGCCCGCCCAATACGTCACGATCGGTTTGCCCATTTGCCAACGCGCTTCAACCGCTTCCGTGGCAAGCGCTGGCAAAAGAGCGATGAAGATCAGGATGTATTTCAAGGTCTCTCCTTCTTGCCGATCAGCGTACTGCTCTGTTCCAACAAGGGTGACATGATGCTGACGAATCGTCGGGCGCGGCGGCACGATTCGGCGGCGTCCCAGTCGTGCGGGTTCCAGACGTAATCGGCAGCGGTCGCAAAATACGCGAGCGCTTCCGGTGAGAACTTCTCCGAGTGCAGTGTGACGTAGCCCGCGTCCATCCCCGCGTTGAAGTGGACTCCCTCGAAAAGCTGGTTCAAGTTCTTCGGCAACAGTTCGCCCTGAAACGCGTGCGCACCTCCTGCTTCCGCAACAGCGCGTCCAAACTCATGCTTCACGCCGAGCGCCACGCGGTTCACCCAAAGCAACGGGCGGCGTCCCGCGGCCTTTGTCCATGCTTCGACAGTTTCCACAGTCAACGGCTTTGTGATGAGCGTGGCGTAGCCGGTCCACAACGGCCAGACGCGCGCGGGAACCTTTGACAGAATGCGAGTCATCTCCGCGCTGGCAGGACCGCGATATTCGGACGCTCCCTTGTTCGGCGGACAGTAGAAGATGTAGGCGGCGGGGTCCTTCTTCCAAACAGCTTCGCACGCCAGATTAATCACGTCCTCAATCGGTGTCTCCGCGCTCCCCGGCCAGTCGTTATAGTCCACCTCGATTCCGTGCGCGCCTTGTGCGAGGAAACCTTCAAGCAACTTGGCGTAAGCAGCTTTGTGTTCGGGCAACCGGAAATCATAGGCACCAGCACCGGGCTTGCCACGGAACGGACAGAAATAGACGACCGTCTCGCAAACTCCGCTGCGGCGCGCCCAGCCGCACACGGTTTTCACATTGGCTGTGAAATTCTCGTCGAGTTCGAGGGATTTTTTGCCGTGAAATTGCAGCCCGATTTGGCTCATCTTGTAGAGCGGCATCCAAGCGCTGAAACGGTTGACGCGAGCCGGATCGTTGTCCGTCGCACTGGTTTTGCTCAGGCGCAACGCAATCTCCGGCCAATCGAGGACTTCACCGGCTGGCACGCGCACATTTCCCTTCGAGTCCGCCTCCATCAGTTGGACGAGTGAGACGATGCCGTAATAAAGTCCCAAGTCGCCGGAGGCTTTGATCTTCACATGGCTGGTCACTGTCAGTTGATATGCCTGCGCCAATCGTTTCGGTTCCAACGCTTCCTTGGCGATCAATTGCGCCATCTCTTTCGCTGGGCACTTCTCGAAAACGATGGTTGGCTTTTTGCTTTTGCCGATGGAGCATCCCAGCGCCTTGGCGCGGGCCTCCAGCAATCGCAGACCTTCCGCGGGCGGATTGCCTGAGACACTGATTGTGGTGAGCGTCAGGGTGTCGCCGGTGAGTTTCTCGATCCGTGGACGTGGGATGATCTGGCTGGCAGTCGTTTCACACGCACCGAACATCAGCAGTCCGGCGCTCAACACGCAAAGGAGAGATTGTCGTTGCATGGTTCCTTTCTGAATCACTTTACCTGTGTGAGACGGAGAAATGCCTGCGCATAGCGTTTCCCGAATTCACGATAAGAGGCGGTATCGAAATGCACCTTGTCGCCTTTATGTCGAAGCCCTTCAGAACTGACAAAGGCCGTGTGCGGGATCCTGCTGGGAAGATTCCGGTGCGCTTGATCCACCTGCTTACGAGCATTGTCCCACGGTTGGTCGGAAAACTGGCCCAACTGTCCAACGAGGAACGGAACCTTTGGCGCATCGAGTTCCTTACGCAGGCGGGAGATGAGATCGTGCAGTTTTGGTTCGTAGGTTGTAGCGAGTGTGTCCTTCGAATCTGATTCGCCTTGGTGCCAGAGAATGCCCTTCAACACGCCCGATTTCATTGCCAGCTTGGCGCGACGGATGGCATCATCCCATGGATGGCTTTTGGTTGCCGGATAGAATTCGCCGGGTCGCCAGCTATCAATCGGCGAACCGCCCACCGCGCACGGGATGAGGCCGACGACAATGTCGGGATTGGCCGCAGCGATCTCAATGGCAAATGTTTTGCCAAGACCCGTGCCTGCGCCGGGTTTGTCAAAGTGCAACGGATCAACGGCCGTCATCCATTCACCGGACTTGTTGAGCATGAGGACTCTCGGATGGGGTGCGTTGTCTTGCTCCTCAATCGCCCCGCGACCGGCCATGTTTGACTGCCCGATGAGCAAGAAAAGGTGAAACTTCTCCTGCGGTGGCAGTTTGGTCGGGGCAGCCGAAAACACCGGTTCCGCCAGCAACAGGGCGACTAGGGTGATGGCAATCTGTTTCATCCGTATTTTGATAGTCCTTTCCTCTGCCGCTTCAATTCCGCATTCCGATCAATGTACTGCTCTGTTCCAACAAGGGCGACATGACTTCTACGAACCGCCGGGCGCGACGGTACGAGTCAATGGCCTTCCAATCACGAGGATTCCAGACGAAGTCCACGGCAGTCGCGAAGAACGCGAGCGCATCCGGCGCAAACTCGTCCGGCAGCTTCATGTATCCCTTGCTCATTCCTGCGTTGAAATGAATTCCCGCAAAAAGCCGGTTCAGATCCCTCGGTAAATCCTCGCCCCGAAATACACGCGCACCAGGAATCTCATCCAGTGAACGACCCAGTTCCAGCGGCACACCCTTCGCCACACGGTTCAACCAAAGGAATGGACGACGGCCCGTGACCTTCGTCCACGCTTCCACCTCTGCCGTCGCCAACGGCACGGGGGATTGCTTCCAGCCGATCCAACCACCGGGACTGCCCACCCACAATGGCCAGACGCGGTCGGAAATTTTGGACAAAATTCGCGCCAACTCCGGTGTGGCAGGTCCGTGGTAGGTGACGGGTCCGTGGTTCGGTGCACACCAGAAGACATGGATCGAGGGGTCTTTCTGCCACACGGCATTGCAGGCCAGATTGATTACATCCTCGATAGGTATCTCCGTAGTATCCCCCCAGTCGTTATAATCCACCTCGATGCCGTGCGCGCCTTGTGCCAAGAAGTCTTGCAACAATTTGACGTAAGCAGCTTTGTGTTCGGGGAGCTTGAAATCGTATGCTCCGATATTCTTCGGTTTGCTGCGAAACGGGCAGAAATAAACAATCGCCTCGCAAATTCCTGTCTGACGGGCCCAGCCACAAATCGTTTTGATACTCGTGGTGAAATTCTCATCAAGCTCAAGAGATCTCTTTCCGTGAAATTGCAGGCCAACCTGATTGACTTTGTAGAGCGGCATCCAAGCGGTGAAACGGTTGACGCGAGCCGGATCGTTGTCTGTCGCGCTGGTTTTGCTCAGCCGCAGCGCAATCTCCGGCCAATCGAGGATTTCACCGGCGGGGACGCGCACGTTTCCTTTTGAGTCCGCCTCCAGCAGTTGAACCAGTGAAACAATGCCATAGTAAAGCCCCAGATCGCCGGAGGCTTTGATCTTCACATGGCTGGTCACTGTCAGGCGATACGCCTGTGCCAGTCGTTTCGGATCCAGCGTTTCTGTGACGATCAATTTCGCCATCTCTTTCGGCGGACACTTCTCGAAAACGATGGTTGGCCTTTTGCTTTTGCCGATGGAGCATCCCAGCGCCTTGGTGCGAGCCTCCAGCAATCGCAGACCTTCCGCAGGCGGATTGCCCGAGACACTGATTGCGGCAAGCGTTACGGAGTCGCCGGTGAGTTTCTCGATGCGCGGACGTGGGATAATCTGGCTCGATGTCTGTCCGTGGGACAGGGTTGCAAGCAAGGTGAACAGCAATAACGATCGCTTCATTGCATGATTCCTCTCGGTATGCGCACCAACATGATCTTGTACACCTCGCCGCGCGTCTCGCCAGCCGTGGCGGTTTCGCGGAGTTCCTTGAAGTAGTTGTGTTTCTCGCCAATCACTTCCACGGAACCGACCGTGTAAATATCGCCGCTCGGATGGAGCAGAATGGACTCGACAAACGTCACACGACGGTCGTCCTGACAGGAGATGGGGCCGTGATCTTTGTACTCGCCGGTGTCCAGGTTGTACGTGACCAGTCGCGCCACCGTGCTGTACGTGGTTCTACCCTTCAACTCGATGGGCCGGCCGTGGACGATTTGATAGATAGTGTGTTTCGGTCCCATCGCCATTCCGAGTTGGGATAGCGGAACTTTTGTCTTTGAGAGGTAAGTGTGCCCGGTGTCGCGATACGCCTGCGCGGAGAATCTCGTGAGCGGCTTGATCTTCATCTTGTCGGGATCAAACCTGAACAAACTCTGTGTCCCCATGTGTGTTCCGTAAAAACAGTTGTCCTTGTCGTCCCACAGAACGGCGCGCCAGTTGTTGTTGAGCCGGCCCAGATCATCCACCGTGCCGCTTAAGCCTTGAAGGACGTTGACGTGCGGCACGATGACCGGATTGTCTTGCTTGTCCAAGCGCCAGATTGAGCCGTCCAGACAGGAACCATAAACGTGACCCTGCGGGTCCATCGCGAGAAGGCGCGTGATGTTCATGCTATTGAAGCTGCGCGTGAAGTCGGCGGATTCGGCGTGCGGATTCGACAACTCAGTGAGTTTGCCGGCCTTGATGTCGTACTTGAACAACCGGCTACTGGGGTAGGTCAGGCCGTAGAGGATCAAGCGTTTGGCGTCGAGGCTCGTGGCGATCATTCCTTCGCCTTCCGGGCCGCGCACCATGTCCACCAGTTTGTCCGTCTTCAGGTCGTAGTACATGAGATGGAACCCCGGAAACCGGCCCCGGCCCTGACGGTCGTCCTTGTAGTAACCGATGTGCGTGGAGAAATAGAGTTTCCCGCCGGCCTCCATCAATCCGGAGTGAATCTTGCCCTGTGGAACGGTCTTGGTCGTGTCCTCGTTTTTCAGCGCCTCATTGATCTCGCGCGAGAAGACCATCTTCTGTTGTTTGGGATCGAAGCAGCAGAAGTGGACGTTCTTGTCTATCCGGTGTCCCGACAGGCTGAAGTAAATCCGTCCGTCACTGGCCAGAGTGATCGAGTGATAACTGCAATCCGCCCCGTCAAACCCGGCATCAATGGCGATGGCCCGCAGTGGTGTGTCATTCGCCGGGCAGCAAGCGACTACTACCAGCGTCACGAACATTGTACAGAGGATTCTTGTTATCAGGCTCATTAGGTGTTTCCTTCTTTGTGAGTCACATTTTTGGCTGCATTCATTCTTGGTGCGGGTACCACAGAACGCCAGTGCGTGCCCAATCGCACGTCGCCAAACCAATAACGGCCAGTTCCGAAATAGGTGGACAAACCCAGAGTGTCTAATCTCGCATCGCTCCGGAAGCCTCGCACACTGACATGCCAGGTGGCCGGCTCGATGAACCCTGGGGTTTCATCTTCGCCGTAGATGCGAAAGTGCATTTCATCCCCGCCATTTTGTTGTGCGATGATCTTGGCCACCCACAACTGACTTTCATTCACTGGCACGGTGGACGGACTGGTATAGACCTCGTTCGGGCGCCTTTGGATTTGCGGGTGCAGATGCGATGGCAGATTCAGAAGGAGATGCTCGCCCATTAGATCGGCAGATGCTCGTAGCATCATGCGCACCTGCGACCCGGCAACAATTTGTCCGGGCACAGCCTCCCACCGCACCACACCGCTCATGTAGTAAATGCCGTTACGATCCATGCGAATCGGACGAGCAAACCGTCGTAGAACCGTTTGAAAACCGTCAAATGCTTCGAGAATATGAGCGGATTCGCCCGATGGTGGCACCGGCATTTTGAATGGACTCACCACAATGCTCAAATCACCGGCAAGATTTTTGGAAACCTTGCACCAAGGAGCCCTTTGCCACGGCCCCGCCCAGCCCGTGCCGCCATTGCCCTGCAAGGGAGGAAGTTTCCCCGCCGGATAAGCAAACGGCTCGTGCGCAATCAGCGACCCCGCATGCGGCTCGAATTTCGCCTGCTGGAGTAGTTGCTCGAAGCGCGTTGCGTTCAATGCCACGTTTCGCGGCGTGTGGGTCTCTGGGTGATCATAGCGCACGGCCTGGCCGGCGGACAGCAGTTCACCTGCCGGTTCGTCATCGCAGCGCCCATGCAGACTCGGCTTGCGATAGGCAATTTGCCCCTCCAGCACATGCACCTCCGTCGCTCCCGAAGGCTCCACTTTCGCCGCGAATTCAGTTCCCAAATCCAAGACGTCACTCGCCGGCGTCTGCAAGATGAAGCCCGCGGACTCATTCGCAGCGCACACCACCGCCGCGCCACGCTGCAACAGTGCGCTGCAGCGCGACCGTAACTCCGCTTCGGCTTCTCCGTTGATCACGACCGTCGCGCCGCTATCGAACCGCAATACCGCCATCCCGCGCCGCAGACGGAGCGATCCAGCCGCAAGCCGCTGTCCCTCGCGCAGACCCACGGGTGCCTGCCATTCGCAGGCATCCGCGAAGACAAGCGTCGCAATGTACCCGTCGTGCGATGAGCGCGCTTTCCCCATCATCCAGATTGCCGCCACCATCAGCATTGACGCTGACGCCAGTACCAACCACGGGAGGCGGCGCAACCACAAGATCCGATCTGTGATTGTTCTGAGGGATACAGCCGTCGCATTGAACGCCTGCATGGTTGCCGGATTGGCCGCAGCCAAGTCCTGTAGTTTCGCATCAACGGTGGAAAGCGCGCGCAGCAACCGGCGTGCTTCTGGATTGTCGCGCAACACCGCCTGTAAGCGAACGTAGTGCGCTTCGTCAATGGTGCCGTTGAGATAACGGTGAATGAGATCGAGTTCGGTCTGAGTCATGAGATTCACGCCCCCTGCGCCAAGGTGCGCTCGACGCACCGCAACAGTTCGTGGCGGATACGGGACAGCAGTTGGTAGAGCGATCCTTCCGTGCGATTCATCTGAGCCGCGAGGTCTTTGATCGAGGTTCCCGGCGCGTAGGCGGCGAGCACCAGATCGCGACGCTCGCGTGGCAGTTTGGCGACACAATGATCAAGCGCGTCAAGCTGTGCGTGACGCAATGGGATTTCCTCAATCCCCTCATCCGCAAGTTTCTCAATGATATCCTCATCGAGAATCAGACGGTTGCGCGCGTGACGCCGGCGGAACATCAGAATCTCGTAACGGGCGATTACACAGGTCCACCGGGCAAACATCGACGGATCTGTAAGTGTAGAGAACTTCCGCCAAGCCGCGACGCTGACCTCTTGCATCACCTCATCCACATCCGCTGCGCATGGCAGGCAGGCGCGCACAAATGCCCGCAGTTCAGCCTCATGACGCATGAACAGCCGCAGGAAGTCCTCGTGCGGAGCGTGCGGGGCGGTCGTGTTGTTGACAGGTTCCACAAATGTCCTCATCCTATCACTGCCGACAACCCGCAAACTTAACGAACTTTTGCAGGTTTTTTGCGATCAAGGCGGCACTCACAGAAAACTTCAAGTTCGACGTAAGGTCAAACAACTGAGTGAATCTTGTAGCATTCACGGGCAGAGAATAGCCGATAGCCAATCGTCAATCGCTAATTAGCTATTGTTCGTCTCCTTCCACGGTTTCGCCGCGCGCCGCTCGCGCTTCCGCGGTGTTGTAGAGCGGATGATTCGGTTTCAAACCGGCAAGAAACTTCTCCCGGAATCCGCGCGCCTTCTGTTGCGTCTCCCGCGACGCCTTGACCGGTGCCGTCAAATGCCGCTTACCCTGCACCGGCGACGCCTCGATGGACTCCGTCCACGCGGTCAATTGCCGGGCGCACGACTCCGCCGAAGCGCGAATGGCCAGCAACGACGGGCGGATGGGCGCGTAGCTGCGGCGCCCCGCTACCACGGCAATCATCGAGCGCACTTCGCCCGCCGAGCCGCGCGCGATGGCCAGAAACGACAGCAACTCGCCCGTTGTCACCCGCTCGAATCCTTCGGCGATGTTGTTGGAGACCGACAACGCCGCGCGGTCGAGCTGGTTGCGGTATCCCGGCGACAACGGCGGCTTTGGCGACTCCAGCAGATCGAGCACGAGATTGTAGAGCCGAGCCGCCTCCTGCCACACCGGCAACTCTTCAAATTTCTGGTACTTGGCCATATCGTCTTTCCTCGGCTATTTGCTATTGGCTATCGGCTATCTTCCTCGCCCTTATACCGCAAGCAGACGGAACACGACATTACATCAGCCACTTCTTGCGTTGCGGGAGATGAATCCAGCGGTCGGCTTCGGGACAGCCTTTGGCTTTCATGTTCGCGCTGTCCCACTCGATTGTCTTGCCCACGCGCAACGCGACGATGCCGGTCATGCCGAACTCGGCGGCTTGGGCGGCGATGTCGAAACTCTGGAACGTCTTGGCACCGCCTTTGCAGGCGTCGAGAAATTCCTTCATGTGGTTTTGGTCGGGACAACGCGGATAGGTCACAGGAATAGACTTGGCCGCTTCGTGATCGAGCACGCCACGGCATTTCGGGTTGCTGTCGCTCTTGAGACGCATGACGCCGCCTTTGCCCCAAGCGTCGGAGCACAGGATGCCTTTTTCGCCGACGAAGAAGCAGCCGTTGGTCGGCACCTTGCCGTAGGTAGCCACGAGGTCACCGGTCAGGTTCGCAGGCGGCGCGGCGTCCTCGCCGTCGTGCCACCAGACGCTCACGGGATCGAATTTCTCGCGTGCGGCAAAGTCCCAGCGGAATTTCATTTTTGACGGATAGCTGTCCTTGGTCGGTTCGAAGGTAAATGGCGTGATGCGAATCGGCGGGCCGAGCTTGAGCGCGCGCAACGGCAGGTTGTGCGCGTGGGCACCCATGTCGGCAAGATGTCCGTCGCCGAAATCGAGCCAGCGGCCCCATTTCAGGCAGCCGCCGAGGTAGTATTCCTTGAACGGCAGAACCGGAGACGGTCCGCACCAGAAATCCCAATTCAACCCATCCGGAATCGGGTCGGCCACTTGCGCGACGGCTTCGCTGGGCGGGAAGCTGCGGTTGATCCAGCAATGCACCTCGCGAATCTGTCCGAGCAACCCGGCCTGCATGATCTCCATGCTGCGTCGGAACGTGTCGGTCGCGCCGCCTTGCGTGCCAATCTGCGTGACGAGTCTGCAGCCCGGCATCATCGTCGCGATCTCGCGCGCCTCGGCGACGCTGTGGGCGAGGGGTTTCTCGCAGAACACGTGCTTGCCGAGTTGAAGGCACACTTTGCTCATCGGCACCTGCCAACGCTGGCCGGGCGCGACAATCACGGCGTCAGCGGACTTCTCCGAGGTGAGCAGCTTGCGGTAGTCGTCATAGGCTTTGGTCTTCTCCAACGCTGAGGCGAGACTGGCGGCGCCTGTTTTCTTCTTTCCGGGGGCAGCGCCACCGGATTTCAGGAGGGCGATTTGCGACGTGCTCACATCGCAAATCGCGATGATGTTGTCGCCTTCCTGAATGACAGAGGGAAGGAGACCGCGAGTGCGGTTACCGCAGCCGATGACGGCGACGTTGAGCCGGTTGTTGGCGCCGAACACGCGCGACGGCACAATCTGCGGGAGAGAAAGCGCGCCGATACCGGCGATGCTGAGTTTGAGGAACGAACGACGAGAGAATTGGGTTCTATAGTTCATGCTGCTCCATTTGTTGGTTGATGATGATAGTTCATTTCTTTCCGAGGAAAAGCTCAAAGAAGGCGTAGAGCTTCGCGTTCGAGTCTGGGTTCGGTGAATGATCTTTCCGATTCGTCATTGCGACGCGGTCCTTTACGCCGAGCAATTTGTTGACCGCGATGGCGTGGTTGAGCGCCGTCCAACGTTCTGGCGGGTCTTCGTGTCCGCCACTGACCAGAAACGGCCGGGGACAAATCAGCGCGTGCAAGTCGGTGAGGTCACGCCCGTCTTTTATGAGTTGTGCGTAAGCGCCGGTGCGCGGGTTGTCCGCTGTGACCAGGCCGGGCTTACGCTTCGGCTGCGACGGATCAAGACCGAGATACCACGGTTCCCAATAATTGATGCTCCTGTTCGCTTCGTCCCAGACAATGCCGGGGTCGCTGGTGACGACACAGGTAAACTTGTCCCAGAGCCCGCCGGCGAACAGTGACCGTTTTCCGCCGTAGCTGTGCCCGACGACGCCGATGCGTTTCGCGTCCACTTCCGGCAGATTGGCGAGCGCGTGCCAGCAGTTGGCGGAGATGTAGGCGTGAAACGACAACGGCTGACATTTCGCTTTGCCGAGATCGGGATTGCGCGCGTCGCCGCCGGGCGTGCCGATGTTCAACGTCACGAATCCGCGACGGGCCAGTTCCAGGCCGAAATCGCGTTCTTTGTTTTTCAAGCCGACACTGGTTTCCGGTTCGTAATAGAGCACCAGCACCGCCGGGAACGGTCCTGTGCCGCTGGGCAGGAGCAGCCAGGCTTCCTCCATTTGTCCGGGCGCCAACTCGATGCGGATGCGCTGTTGCACAAAATTCTCACGCCGTTCTTCACTCAACACTTCGACTTTCGGCTTCTTCAACACCGACGGCCACGGCCCCATGACGCCGTGCCAGTACCGCAGAATCTCTTGTCGCCGTTTCGGCCAGTCGGCGGCCTTCGTCACGCGCGCGCCATTATCAAAAATGAGCGGCGAGCGATAGTTTCCCAATTTCCCCTCAAACTCCGACGGGGGTTGAAACGGTATAGGCAAGGTCGCGCCGGCCATGACGACGCCGAGAAGTGTGGAAAGATGAAAGATCATGATCGCCGGTTTCTGACGGCTGGCTGGCGCTGTTTGTTCATCGTTTGTGGAAGAGATCGCGAATGGCTTCGAGATAGTTCAGGCCGGTGACGGCATCCGGTTCAAGATAGCCGCCTTCACTCCATTCGTTCCACGCGTACACGGTGACAATGCGCTGTCCTTCGGGCAACGTCGCAGCACGAACCTTGGCTTCGAGGAGCGCGTCGCGGAACGCTTTGGGCGAGTTGCCGGTGAGCACGGGCGTGTCGGGATATCGTTTGCCCGTGTGCGGTTGATCGGGACGCAATCGCGGCGTGGGATCCCAACCCATCGTGACATTCGGAAAATGCGGCACGCCGCACTTCGCCCAGCGTTTGTCCCGCTGGGCAAAATAATCGCGGCACATCTTTGCGTAGTCGTGCGCGGGAAATCCCGTCAGGGGAATCGTGTGAATCCAGACGTAGCTCGTAAGGCTGTCGGCGCCGAGGTCGCGCGTCATCTGCATTCCGTTGGGCGTGTGCGAGGGTTGCCAGTCAATCACGTTGAGATGCAATTCGCCAAGGCCGGCGCGGCGTGTTTTTTCGCGCAGGGAATCGAGCGCGGCGCGGGCCGGTGCTGCGCCGCCCATGCCCTCGATGAACGTGCGCGGCTCGTAGAGGCTGAAGTAACAACCGCCGTTGACGCGCCAGTACGACGGCTCCTTGAAATAACGCGTCACCAGCAGATCGGCCATGCGGTCGAAGACTTCGCGGTTCACTGCGCCTTTGCGGAAAGGTTTTGTGCCGACATCGTGATTGGCCCACATCAACGCGAAAGGGAGGCGGGTCTTGTTGGTGGCGTTGAGATAACCGTCGTTGAGCGCGCGGTCGAGATAGGGGCCTTGCTCATGGTAATACCAACAGAAGATGAACGCGCTGAGTCCGTGGTCGGCAGCCGTGGCGATCTTCTTCGCCATGACATTCGGGTCGGCTTCATCTTCGATGCCCCACACAGGACGTTTCGGCTGTTGATGACCGGGGAAACGCGGCGTAGCGCGGGCGACATTTCCCCATTCACCGTAGTTCATTCCCGTCTGGCCGGGTTGGCGGTGCCAGTTCGGGAAGTAGTAGGCCGCCACACGCGGGCACTCCGATGCGTGCAAACCCATCGAAACGCTGAGGAGAGGAAAAAGCAGCGCGAATAGCTTCATTCGTTTCGCGCCCATGAATCAATCAATCACAAAAGCCGGTGGCCGTTTTGGTTGGGGCGTGCCGGGTGGGGGTGGGGGAACCGGCTTGGGAATGACTCGCTGGTAAATGCGGACGTTCGCCAGCGTCGCTGAATACTCCGGCGTGGAAACGATCTCCCAACCCGCCGGGATCTTGTAACCGTCAATGATGGTTCGCGCTCGCAGATAAACGGGAAAGCTGTCGGGGCTGACGATGAATCGGGCGTAATGGTTTCCCATGGCTGCGCGGCGCAGCAACGTCTGGAAGATGGAGTTTGGCTTGTTGATGTCGTCAATCGTTTCGCCGGCGTTCGGGTACGGCGCCATGACAAGCGTGGCCGAGGTGCGGTCCGGTGCGGTCCTGACGCTCAGCCGGAAAAGTTGGTTTCCGACGGGCGTTCGCTTGAAGTAGTCTTCCACCTTTGGGCCGTCGAACTCGATGATGGTTTCGCCTTTCTTGGGTTTGGGAAGCGACTTCGACGGGGTACCGCGGTGTTGGAGGACGCCCTTCATGGTGTTGATGGTGCGCCCTGCCGTTTGTTGGAGGCCGTCCAGGTCCATGAGTGTGACCCGGTTGCGATGGCAGAGGAACCAGATGGGCACGGCGTTGGTGGGCGCGAGTTTGGGGTCTGGGACGCTGATTTCCGTGCTGGGTCCGGCGATGGGGATTGGAGTGCGCTCCAGCAACGCCTTGAGGCGGGCGATCTCCTCGATTGTGGCGGCAAATTTTTGTTCGAGCTGTTGAATTTGTTTCTGGCGCTGATCAATCAACCGTCGGGCTTCGGTCGCGCTCATCTTGGGCGTGGCCGTTGGTTTGGTTGGCTTCTGTATTTCCTGCAACTTCTTTATTTCCAGCGTCAGGGCGTTGATTTGCCGGCGCAATTCTTCGAGGAGCGCCTGTCGTTGGAGCAACTGTGACTGGTTTCGGTCCACGTCTTCCTGTCGAATACCGAACACTTCCGGGTTGATGGCGCGGATGCGGTCCACCGCTTCGCGCGCGCCGAGATTCATCAACACCATCACGATCACGAGGAACCCGACCACGTTGGTCAATGTGTCCAGCAACGAGTCCAAGTTCATCCCGATGGAAGA